>DATALK010000671.1:0-7137 GCA_036261085.1 Phototrophicaceae bacterium
GCAGCAGCGCTTGCGCGCCTAGCTGTCCCCGTCCGGCCAGGGCTACCGCCTCGACCACATGCAGATAACCGATGTCCTGGGTCGAACCCGCGATCTGGCCCGCGCCCCAGGCCACTAACCGCCGCTGTAAGGCCGGGTGTAGGTCGGCAAAGATTTCCCGGCGGAGGCGGATGCGCTCCGGTTGGGGCGCATTTTCCGTATCTATTATGACAGCTTCGCGGTGAAGCATCGTTTGCAGTTGGCGCTGCATGTAATCATCTTCGACGGCGGCGATGTCCGCCAGTTGGGTTAACCCGCGCGTGATTTGGGGATTGAGCGTCTGTAAATGGGGGAGAGTCTGCTGGCGGAGATAATTACGCAGGTAAGTCGGGTCGTCGTTGGTGGCATCCTGGCGCGGGTGTAAATCGTTGTCCCGGCAGTAAGCCTCGATGTCGGCGCGGGTGACGGCCAGCAGGGGGCGAATCAGCAGCAAATCCGGCGCGTCGGGCAGGGGCGCTTGCAGAGCCATACCGCTCAGCCCGCTAATCCCGGTGCCGCGAATCAGGTGCATCAGGACGGTTTCGGCCTGATCGTCGGCATGGTGAGCAACGGCGACGCGGGCCGCGCCGACCTGCCGCGCCGTCTCCGCCAGAAAGCGATACCGGGCCGCGCGGGCGGCGGCTTCGATACTGAGGCCGTCCCGGCGGGCGCGTTCGCGCACATCACCCTGACCGCTGGTGACGGGAATACCCCAGGCGGCGGCGGTTTGCCGAACAAATTGGGCGTCGTCTGCGCTGGCCGGGCCGCGTAACTGGTGGTCGAAGGTGGCCGCGTGGAGCTGGCAGTTCAGATCAGGGGCCAGGCGGTGCAAAAGGTGCAGCAGCGCCAGTGAATCCGCGCCGCCGGAGACCCCAACGACCAGGGTGGTTCCCGCTGGAATTAAGTCGTGTTGGCGAAGGGTGTGTAAAACAGTTTCAAGCATCGGTATTGTAATCCTAACCGTAAGTTTATGATAATCGTTTGGCAAGCGTCATGTTACACATATTTCAAGTTTATCTTGAAGGTGTTATAATGCCGCCGCGATTCAACGCCTTGAGGAGATTTTTGTGCTAAGTCCACTCGATTTTTTATTCGGTCTCTTTTCCCTGGACATTGGCATAGACCTGGGTACAGCTTATACGCTGGTGAGTGTACGTGGCAAGGGTATTGTCATTAACGAGCCATCATTTGTGGCTCTGGATAAAAAGACGCGCCGCCCGATTGAAGTGGGGACACGCGCTAAAGAAATGTGGAGCAAAAATCCCAAAGACATCCTGGTGGTGCGGCCACTGCGGGATGGGGTCATCAGCGAATTTGAGGTGACGGAAGCCATGCTGCATCACCTGATTTCCAAAGCGCACGAACAAACCTGGGTTCCCATTCCCAGGCCGCGCGTGGTGGTGGGCATCCCCAGCGGCGTGACGGAAGTGGAAAAACGCGCCGTGTTTGACGCGGCGATCAGCGCCGGAGCGCGCGAAGCCTATTTAATTGAAGAACCCGTCGCCGCCGCGATTGGCGCGGGGCTGCCGGTGCAGGAAACGCGCGGCAGCATGGTGATTGATATTGGCGGCGGCACAACTGAGGTCGCCATTTTCTCGCTCGGCGGGGTGGTTATCAGCCGGTCAATCCGGGTTGCCGGGGATGAACTCGACGAAGATATTGTCCAGTACATGCGCACCAAACACAATTTGCTGATTGGTGAGCCGACGGCGGAACGGGTCAAAATCGAAATTGGTTCGGCCTATTCGCTGCCGCAGGAGCGCACTTTCCTGGTCAAAGGGCGCAATCTGGTGACGGGGCTGCCGTCCTCGGTGGAAATCAGCTCGATTGAAATTCGGGAAGCGATTGCCGGGTCGGTGGGCATTATCATTGACACGATCAAAGATGCGCTGGATGCGACCCCGCCGGAACTGGTGGCGGATCTGATGGAGAGCGGCATCTGCATGGCCGGTGGGACGAGCCAACTGAAGGGCCTGACGGCGCGGGTGACGGACGAACTCAATATTCGCGCGTGGCTGGCCGATGATCCCATGACCTGTGTGGCGCGCGGCGCGGGCCGAGTGCTGGAAGACTACACTAATTTACGGCGACTGCTGGTGGGCCTGGAACGCGGCAGCACCCGGCATTGACCCTCCCGGTGGCGCGACTCCTGTTATAATCAATCAACTGGCCCGAAGTAAGAGGTTTCGTTTTGCGTACCTGGCGTTCCAATCGTACTGTTCTGCTGGTGGTGTGTCTGGTGATTGGTCTGGGGTTGTTTATGACCAGCCGGGCCGGACTGCTGGCTCCAGTGGAGAATATCGTCGCCATTCCCCTCAATTTTATTTCCGGTATCTTCAATCGCATTGGCATTGGCTTGAGCGAAGGTGCAGATTGGGCCGATATGGAAACGCTGCGCCAGCGGAACGCCGATCTGGAAGAAGCGCTGGCAAAGTTCCAAAGCGAACTGGTTGACCTGCGCGAAATCGCCAGCGATTATCAGCGGTTGGCCGATTTGCTGGAATATACAACGGCGGCGCAAAATCAGCGGGTGGTCGCGGCAGACGTGGTGAATGTGGATTTAAATGCCCAACTGCGGACGATTGTCATTAACAAAGGCACTCGTGATGGGATTACGGTAGGGATGCCGGTGGTGACGCAGCAGGGGTTGGTCGGGCGGGTGATGGATGTGAGCGCTAATGCCGCGCGCGTGTTACTGGTGACAGACCCGACCAGCGCGATCAGCGGACGGTTGCAAACGACCCGCGCGGAAGGCAGCGTGATCGGCCAGTTGACCGGCAATCTGCGCATGACCTATATTGCATTGGAAGCCGAGGTGCAGGAAGGTGATCTGGTGGTTACATCCGGGCTGGGCGGTAATCTGCCGCCCAATATGGTCATCGGCCAGGTGACAAGTAAACGCCAGTTTGAATTTGAACTGTTTCAGGAGGCGGAGGTGCGCAGCCTGATTGATTTTGACACGCTGGAAATTGTCCTGGTGGTGACAAACTTCCAACCGATTGACATCTCGGTGTTTGAGGATACGCCTTAAGGCTGCACCCGATGGGGAGTTATATCAGCCTGCCGATTCTGATGCTGGCCGCCGCGTTACAAGCCAGTATCGTCCCCCAGTTCGGCTTCCTGGGAGGTCGCCCCGATCTGGTATTTTTATGTGTCGTCGCTTGGGCGTTTAACGCGCCGCTACGACAAGCCCTGGTCTGGGCCTTTGTGGGCGGCATTTTGCAGGATTTGCTGTCGGCAGCGCCCACCGGCGTTTCCGTCATCGGCCTGGTCTTGATCGCCTTTGCCCTCGATCTTTTCCGCCAGCAGGTGTACCGCGTGGGCCTAATCACCATCATCGTGACGATGCTGGCCGGGTCACTGGTGCAGCAGGTGCTGGTGATGGGGCTGCTGCTGGTTTCCGGCTTTGACATTCCCATCATCACCAGTCTGGGCTATGTGGTGTTTCCGACGGTGGTTTATAATCTGGCGGCGATCCTGCCGGTCTATGTGGTGCTGCGCTGGCTGCAAAAGCGGGTGGCCGGACGGGATGCCTTTTTCACATAAGGTTGTTCCAAGAAATTAGCTATTCCGATAGCTATTTTTGTACGAACGGACGAGGTGTGCCTTGTCCCATAGATGGCAAGTTAAGCATTTTTGCCGCCAGAGGCTGAAGCCATCTGGCTGAATTTGCAGCCTTAAGCCCACTAAAGAGGCTAGTAAATGCTTGACGAAAATATTATCTGTCCCTTTAGTGGACATGGTTTTTCTCGTAGCCCTGGGTTTAAACCCAGGGCGGCGCAATAACGAACCTTAACTTGGTGCATATGGGACGAGGCGTGCCTCGCCCCTACAAAGGAACATTTTATGATCTGGAACAGCCTAAGGGAAGTGTTTGCAGGGACTATGGTCCCCACCATCTGAAAACGAGATAAGGAACTAACAGATGCAAAACCGACTTTTGCCATTTCAAGGCTGGCGGTTGACTCTGCTTCAGGGCATCATGTTTGGTGTTTTCCTGTTTTTTGCCCTCCGTATGTACGACTTCCAGGTGATGAATTACCCGGAATTTCAGGCGGCAGCCGATGAGAACCGCCTGAATGAACTCCCAATTGCCTCCATGCGCGGGGTTATTTTTGACCGCTATAACAAGCCGCTGGCGATTAACGCGCCCGCTTTTAATGTCGAAGTGGTTCCGGCCTCGCTGCCGGACGATACGATGCAAGTCCTGGAAATCTACAACCGGCTGTCGGCGCTGGTGGATGTGCCGCCCACCGTCGCGGTGGCGCGCGCATCCGGGCAGAAGCTAAAAAGTATCGAAGAACTGGTGGCGGAGGGGCGCGGGATTGCGCCGTTTCGCGCGGTGACGATTGCCCAGGACGTGGATTTTCATGTCGCGCTGCAACTCAAAGAAGAGGCGCAGTCTTTGCCCGGTGTCAGTGTGACGCCTGTGTCGGTGCGCGAGTACCCCAGCGGGGCGCTGACCTCCCACATCATCGGTTATATGGGGCCAATTGGACCGGAAGAAGCCGAGAAACTGATTGAGCAGGGGTACAACCCCAGTTTTGACCGGGTGGGGTACTGGGGTATCGAACTGTTCCTGGAATCGATTCTGGCCGGGAAACGCGGCAGCCGCCTGCGGGAAGTGGATGTGGCCGGAGCGGAAATTAACGAAATTCGCTATACCGCACCCGTGCCGGGACAAAATATCCGGCTGACGATTGATGTGGAATTGCAAAAAGCGGCGGAAGAAGCGCTTAAGAAGCAGATTGCTTTACTCAATTCGACAACCGGTAAGTTGGTCAGCCAGCAGGGGGTGGTTATTGCCCTGAACCCGCAAAACGGGCAAATCCTGGCGCTGGTCAGCTACCCCAGCTACGACAACAGCCGGTTTGCGCGCGCCATTGATGTTGAGTATTACGAGGACGTTTTCAGCGACCCGTTGAAGCCGCTGGTGAATAACGCCATCCAATCGCTGTATGCGCCGGGATCGGTCTTTAAAATCATTACCTCAACCGGGGTGCTGCAAGAAGACGTAATTCGCCCGGACAGTGTTTTGTATGATGCTGGACGGTTGCAGCTTGAAAACAAATACGCCCCAAACGACCCGGCTGCGGCCCAAACCTTTTACTGCTGGAAGCGCGACGGTCATCAGGAAGTCTGGCTGACGCGCGCGATTGCCCAAAGCTGTAACGTCTATTTTTATCAGGTGGGCGGCGGCAATCCGAATGTATCGTCCCAGGTGTTGCGTTCGGGTGGGTTGGGGATTAATGACCTGTTCCGCTATTCCACCATGTTGGGGATTGGCTCGGAACTGGGCATTGAACTGCCCGGCGAAAACGCAGGCCGGATGCCCGACCCGGACTGGAAACGGATTCTTTACGGTCAGAACTGGTCTACTGGGGATACCTATAACGCCGCCTTGGGGCAGGGTTATGTCACGGTGACACCGCTGCAATTGATTACGGCAGTTTCCGCGGTAGTTAATAATGGCATCGTTTATCAGCCCACCCTCATCGAGAGTTTTCTAGACCCCGAAGGGAATGTCCTGCAACCGTTCACGCCGCATGTCGCGCGCAATGTGACCCTGGACAGTGCTAATGGCGGGCTGCTGCATCTGCAATTGGTTGAGGACATGATCCTCAAGGGTGAAAACAGCCTGGCCTGCACCTGCGAAGCCGACAGCCCGTATTACAAGGCCGCCCTGTGTGATCCGGCTAATTATCGCAGCACGGTGGATGTTGACCCCGACCCCTACCTGACGGAAATGCGGGAATACACCGTGAATGTGCCGCTCAACTATGTTTTTAACGGCAGCGTGTGTAATGCCAATCGGTGGGATGCCAATTACCAACCGCCGTTTGTTGACCCCGCCAATCTGGCAATTATTCGCCAGGGGATGCGCGGTACGGTGACAGTGGGAACGGCGATGCCCGCCAATCTGCCCTATGTAATGGTGGCCGGAAAGACCGGAACCGCCGAGTACTGCGACAACATCGCCTGGGCGCTGGGAGAATGTAAGTTTGGGAGCTGGCCGGCCCATGCCTGGTTTGCCGCCTATGCGCCCTATGAAAACCCGGAAGTGTTGATGCTCGGTTTTATTTATCATGGTATGGAAGGTTCCAAGTGGGCCGTGCCGGTAGTGGTGGAAACGCTAGAAGCCTATTACCGGCTGAAGAGCCAACGCGAAGGCTTGCCACTGCCGGGGGCGGGGGCGGAGGAGCCGGAAATCGCGCCGCCGGTTGTGCCCGGCGCGGAAGTGACAACGGAACCACCGGTAACGGGAGGCTAATTTTGAAAATTAATGCGTGGCTGCCAGCCCTGGCCGCCGGGCTGCTGGCGACGGCGGCTTTTGTCTGGCTCGGCCAGACGCCCATTGTGCGCGCGCTGGGTTTGGCGGCGGCGGTGGTGGGCGTAACGCTGGCGTTACAGCGCTTTGGCGGCGCTTTAGCGGTGATTGGCGGGTTGGCACTGGCTTTCAGCCCCGCTTTCTGGTCACAAACTGGCGGCGGCGAACAACCGCTGCTGACGTTGATTCTGGTGTTGTTAGCGGCGGCGGCGGGAATAACCGTCTTGTTCCTGGCGGTGAGCCGCCAACCAGCGTTGGGTCTGGCGGCGGGGGTGGTTATTTTTGTGCTGCTGTTCTGGGGAGTGACCGGAACCCCCCGCAGCCTGCGTCTGACAACCTTATTGACGGCCTGGACGCTGTACCTGCTGCTGGATGCCCTGATGATTGCCAATCCGCGCGCGGATATGGCTGCTTCCGGCAAGTTGGGTTGGCAGCATAGTTTTGGCCTGCTGCTGGCTTTTACGCTGGGGGTGTTTAACGACCCGCTGTTTGTGCTGCTGTTTCCGGCGCTGGTGCTGGGGCTGCTGCTGATTCGGACTCGGCTGCCGGTTTGGTATTGGGGCCTGCTGCTGGTGCTGCTGGTCATCGGCATCCAGGGGGCGGCGGCTCAATATCTTGTTTCCGATTGGTGGGGATTTTCAGCACGGCAGGCGATGGCGCAGGGAATCCGCGTGCCGTATGTGATGGCCGACGGCTGGCGGGAAGCCTCGCGCTGGATCGAGATCATCAATATTCTGGTCAGCCAATTCACCGTCGTGGGCATTCTGCTGGGTGTCCTGGGCTTATCCCGG
>DATALK010000677.1:0-3449 GCA_036261085.1 Phototrophicaceae bacterium
GATGCAGTCCGTCTGGCATCCGCAGGGGACGCACCTTGCTTACATCGCTTGGAATCACCCGCAAATGCCCTGGGATGGAACCGAACTGCGCCTGCTGACGCTGGACTACCGGCACGACAGCCCGTTTGTGGCCGCTGTTGAGACCATCGCGGGGAGTGAAACGGTGGCAATTTTCCAGCCCGAGTTTTCGCCGGATGGCCGCTATCTGGCTTATGTCAGCGACGAAACGGAATGGAATCAACTGTATTTGTATGATCTGGAGCAGCAAACACACCAGCAGTTAACGACGGAAACCGCCGATCACGGCGCGCCCGCCTGGGTGCAGGGGGTTCGCACTTATGGCTGGACTGCCGACAGCCGCCGATTGCTGTATTTTAAGACGGTGCAGGGCGTGGTCAGCCTGTGGTGTTATGATTTGCGCACCGGTAAAATCGCGCCGGTTAAAGGCTTGGAAGCCTACACCGATTTATACCGGATTGCGGTGTCACCCGTCCGAGATGAAGTGGCGGTGATCGCGTCTTCTTCCCAGATACCGGCGCGCGTGGTCAGCCTCGATTTCAGCGAACCGGACTTGCCACTGCATCTTGTACCCGACCCCGCCGCGCCGCCGAGTATCAGCGTAATTGTGGTCGAACCGCCGCTGCCCTGGATTCGCCGCCGTTCCAGCACCGAGAATGTGCCGCCAGCGCAGTTGTCCGCCGCCCAGCCCGTCAGTTGGCCGGGTCATGATGGGGAAATGGTCTACGGCCTGTATTACGCTCCGGCCAGCGAGAGCTTTGACGGTCTCGGCCAACCGCCGTTGATCGTTTATGTTCATGGTGGGCCAACATCACAGGTCAAAGCGGGTTATTCCGGGCTGGCGCAGTTTTATGCCACACGCGGTTATGCCTTTTTGATGGTCAATTATCGCGGCAGCACCGGATATGGCAAGCCTTACATGAATAAGCTGCGCGGCAACTGGGGCGTGTATGACGTGGAAGACAGCGCCAGCGGTGCAGCCTATTTGGCAGCGGAAGGCTTGGCTGATCCGACGAAATTCATCATTATGGGTGGCAGCGCAGGCGGCTATACGGTTCTGCAATCGCTGGTGGATAAACCCGGCTTTTACAAGGCGGGCATTTGTTCGTATGGCATCAGCAACCAGTTTGCGCTGGTGATGGACACACACAAATTCGAGGAACGCTACAGCGACTCGCTGTTGGGGCCGCTGCCGGAAGCCGCCGCCGTTTATCGGGATCGTTCGCCGCTGTTCCACTCGGACAAAATTGTTGACCCCATCGCTATTTTCCAGGGCGCAGATGATCCGGTGGTCACGCAGCCGCAGTCGGACTCGATTGTGGCTGCACTGCGGGCGCGGGGTGTGCCACACATTTACCATGTCTACCCCGGTGAAGGGCATGGTTTCCGCAAACCGGAAACGATAGAACATTATCACCAAGAAGTGTTAAAGTTTCTGGCTGAGTATGTGTTGTACGCTTAAACGGGCCGGATGTGGAGGGGACACAATCAACGTGCCCCCTTTTTAATTTCTCTTATAACATTTTTAAGGCTGACCTTATTTGCCGTGATAGAATAAATGTGGGGCTTGGCTGATTGTAACAAGGGGTAGGATGTCCGTGAATCCATTCGAACGCTTTTTTGAAACGCTGCTGTGGAGTATTCGCCGGATTGTGGTGCTGCCGGTGTTGGTCAGCCTGCTTCTGTCATTGGGCGTCTTTCTGGTGACGACGATAGATGCGCTGGTACTGGCCGGAAATATGTTGGAATATGTGAATCCGGCGCTGGAAGAACCCGCGCGTAATGGGCTGCGCTTACAGACCATTTCCCAGGTGGTCGCGGTGGTGGATGGTTATTTGCTGGCGGCCATTCTGCTGATTTTTGCGTTGGGGCTGTATGAGTTATTTGTCAGCAAAATCAATCAGGCGGAAGGTTCCGAATTTGCGGAACGGCTGCTGTTGATTCAAAGTCTGGATGATTTAAAGAACCGGTTAGCCAATGTCATCCTGCTGATTTTGATTGTGAAGTTCTTTCAAGTGGCGCTGAGCCAGAAATATACCAGCCCATTGGATTTGCTCTATCTGGCCGTTGGATTGATTCTGGTGGCGGGCGCTTTGTACCTCAGTGGCCGCGCGAAACCGGCTAAAAGTCCGCTCAAAAGCAGCGACCAGGTGCTGGAATAATCGCCAGTGCTGCCCTGCAAACCGGAAACGATTGAACATTATCACCAGGAAGTGTTAACGTTCCTAGCCGAGTACGTGCTGTACGTCTGCTGCCTCCATAAGCCTGACTAAGGATTACCCTAATTGCTAGTTGCTCATTTGACCCCCTCACCCCAACCCCTCTCCCCCGAATTCATGGGAGAGGGGCTAGAAAATACGGGTTTTAAGGCCCTCCCCGAATTCGGGGAGGGTGAGGGTGGGGTCAAAAATGCGCAGTTTTACGGCCTAGCAATTACGGTAAGGATTTTATTCTGTACCGCTCCCGGTTTGAACCGGGGGCGACTTCAACTGTCTGTATTCCCATAGTTCCGCACCAATCGTTTGAAAATCTTTATTTATTAAAGCGACAATTGATGCTTTACTTAAATCAGGTCAGAATTAACAATGGGAGACCATCACTATGTGTCGTACCAGACGTTTTTTCCTCTTTTTGACCGTAGTTTTTCTTTTTGTCGGGACTTCTTTTCTTGCTGCTGCTCAAAGTTCTTCCGCTGCTCTGATTAATCAGATACGGGTTTCGCTCGATCAGTCTCTCACCAATACCTGGAACGAAATTGACGCTGTTGAACTGGTGGGCCGGGATAGTTCTGGTACGCTCATTCGCCAATGGGCGGCCAGCGCTGAAGCCTCCAGCCAGTATGGTGAGGAAAACTATGCCGCTGCTCAGGTTATCGGCGAACCAAACACCTCATTATGTGCTGACCAGGGTACAGCCTGGGCCTCAAAAGGGAGTAATACCGAGGAATGGCTGCTGCTGACTTATACTACCCCGGTCACGGTGACTGAAGTTCTGGTTTACCAGACGAATGCTCCCGGCGCGATTACGAAGGTTGAAGCGCTGTCGAATGGCAGTGTTCAAGCCGTGTTATTTGAAGGGGTTGACCCGGCGCGGCGCTGTCCGGGCGCGCTGCGGGTGATGGTCGAACCGCCGCCAGCGAGCGCCAGTGCACCGGTCTATGGGGTACGGGTGACGGTCAACCAGCCCGAAAGCTGGAGCGAGATTGATGGTGTCGAATTGGTTGGTTTCACCAGTGAAGGAAAATTGCTGCGTCAATGGGCGGCGGCGGCACAGGCGACGGGCCAGTATGGGCTAGAGAACTGGTCGGCGGCCCAGGCCACCGGCATCCCTAATACCGTCAATTGTGGCGATCAGGTTACAGCCTGGGCCGCCCAGAATTCTAAGGGGAAAGCGGCGCTTACGCTGTTGTATGCCCTGCCAGTGGCTCCCGT
>DATALK010000680.1:0-3078 GCA_036261085.1 Phototrophicaceae bacterium
CAGAACGCCTTACGTGCCAAGCCGAATGTCGTCGGCGTGGCTGTTGGGCGCAAAAATCTAACCGGCGAACTCTCGGTAGTCACACTGGTCGAACAAAAAAAACCGGTGGCGGCGCTGTCGGCCCAGGAAATGGTTCCTAAAAAACTGGATGGCGTGCAAACGGATGTGATCGAAGTCGGCTACCTGCGGGCCTACCAGACCCCGCGGGATCGCTTCCGCCCCACTATTCCCAGTGGTGTGAGTATCGGCCATTATAAAATCACCGCCGGGACGTTAGGCACGATTGTCACGGATCGGACGACGGGCGAAAAATTCATCCTCTCCAACAACCACGTTTTGGCGAACAGCAATGACGCGCTGGTTGGCGACCCGATTTTACAGCCGGGAACTGCCGACGGCGGGCAGAATCCCGCCGATATTGTCGCGCGGCTGGAACGCTTTGTGCGGATTCGGTTTACGGACGAACCCGATACCCCCATACCTACACCCGATGGCAGTACCGGCTGCGACGTGGTTTCGGTGGTGGTTTCCGCTACGAATGCTTTAGCCACACTGTTAGGGTCAAGCAAGCGGGTTGCTCCCACAGCGGCCACCTCCACTTCGCAGACGACAACGGCAACCGCTCAGATACTGGATAATGCCGTTGATGCCGCCCTCGCCAAACCGGTTGACCCGAACATGTTCACCGGCGAAATTCTGAATATCGGCCTGGTCAGCGGCACCAAAGCGCCGCAGCTTGGCATGACTGTGCGCAAGAGTGGGCGCACCACCGGCTACACCGAAGGCACCATTAACCTGATTAACGCCACCGTAACCGTTGCTTACGGCAGCAAATCGGCGCGTTTTACGGGCCAGATTATCACCAGCGCCATGAGCCAGGGCGGCGATTCCGGATCGTTAATTGTGGATGGCACTGAGAACAAGGCCGTTGGGCTGTTGTTTGCCGGGTCGAATCTGGCGACCATTTTTAACCCGATTGACGCCGTTCTCGAAGCGCTGAAAATCAACATTTAGCCCAGTAAACAATTACGCGCATAGTGAACGGTGTCGGGGAGCGCCTGGGTGCGCTCCCCAGTGGGGCCGCCTACAATGCACACCGTTATCAGCGTTCTTCTAACGTTAGCCTTCATATAATCGTTATTAAAGTGGAGGTGAAAAATGGTTCAAAACGCGGATATGGCAAAAGCGGCGCTGGTGCAGTCCAAGTACACCGAGGAACTCCTGCAAAAGCGGCATGTGATTGGTGTCGGTCTGGGATTAGCGCAAAAAGACGGGCAGGCTACCGGCGAAGTGGCGCTGGTGGTGATGGTAGACGAAAAAATACCGCAGGCGCAGCTCGCGCTGGAAGATCAAATCCCATCCGAAATTGAAGGCGTGCGCGTGGATGTACAGGCAATGGGCAGTTTTACGGCCTTCTAATAGAGAAATCAAAACGAATGCAAATCAATGTAGGGACGAGGCTTGCCTCGTCCGCTTAGAAATTGTTCGTGTTCAAATTGATTTGTCCATAAGCAGTAAAACCGCGCTCGACTTAAAACCAGTCATCAGCTTAATTGGGCCGGTGTTGTAGCCAATTTTTGTCACGGGGCGAGACGTTCTCGCCCCACTCCCCATTTCCCCAAAGCCGCGCTTGCAAAAGCCCGTTGCCCCATTATGATGATACCGTCCCGATAATCAGGCAGTAAGATCTCATGATTGACCTCAACAACTTTTACTCCGGCGGCTATTATCTGGTTCGCGGCGTTCAGCGCCAGGACTGGATGAAAACCAATTTGCTGCCGGAAACGATCATTAGCCTGTCGCATCTGTGTCCCAGATACAGTATCCTTTTGGGATGGATGCCCGACTATCGTCAGGAAGCGCTGGACTTTGGTATTCCTGAAGACAAACTGGATGAATTAGACCAATGGTGTTCGGCAGCCTATGAAGTTGAAATCGGTTTTCCTTTATTATTTTATACTCTGGAAGGAGCGCGCCGTTTTGTCCAGCGCTTTTTGCCGGACACGGAAAACCTTTACTTGCTGGGAGCCGGTCTGCCTCAAGAACGGGAAGAAAAGTACTGGCGCGATCTACCCGAAACAGAAAGATTGACAACCGAAAAGCGCATTCAACAGCACTTGCCGTTAGCGCCGGGTGGTGCGGTGTTAGGCTTTGAAGTTCTTAGCGTTTGCACCAATGAAATCTATTGCTCCTGGCTGTGTTATGGCCTTGAACAGGAGATGAATACTTTATTTGGGATCGTCCCAAATCAGTATGGCCTGATTAACCACTATGAAGAGGCCAAAAAGGTGTCTGAATGGATTGATGAGGATTGGATGCGGGCTGGCGCTGACCATTACGATTTCTGGGTTGTGGTATCTTACCCACTTGTGGAGTCTCATTCATGATTACTGCCATCACTAACCACACGGTAACATCCCATGATTGACCTCAACAACTTTTACTCCGGCGGCTATTTTCTGCTGCGCGCCAATAAACCCGACTGGCCGCAGTTAAAAACAGATTTGCTGCCGGAAAAAATCATCAGTCTTTCGCTTTGTATTTGCCCTCGGCTAGAAATTTATTGGGGGTGGATACCGGGTAACCCTGAGGCGGCGCTGGAATTCGGTATCCCGCAGGAGAAACTGGATGAATTCCTGCTGTGGTGTAAAGCTGAATACCAGACTGATTTAGAACTGACTTCGATGTTTTATTCAACCGCTGCCGCGCGGCGTTTTATCCAGCGGTTCTTGCCCGACACCACCAATCTCTATCTCATCGGCGCAGGCTTGCCAAAAGAATTGGAAGTCAAAGATTGGCGCGAATTCGGTGAAGGGGAAATTATTGGTATTGAAAAACGTATTGAGAAGTACCTACCACTGGAAAACAGTGGCGACATCCTGGGATTTGAAGTCATTAGTTTTGAATACCAGGATTTGGCGCATTCGTGGTTATGTGGTTCTCTCCATCAGACGATGTGCGAATTATTTGGTTTTCACCCCAATAAATTTCTAGTCGAGGGCAAATACAAAGCGAAAGACTGATGATTTTTTCCGGCAGCAAATCTGTTTTTAACTGCGGCCAGTCGGGGTTATTGGC
>DATALK010000681.1:0-3803 GCA_036261085.1 Phototrophicaceae bacterium
GGGAGTGGGACTGCTTGAACTGGCGCACCGGGTCGTTGTAAATCGCCTGCCAATCCTCGGCAGCAGCTAATCCCGGCGTACTGTTAGGGCCATAAGCCAGCGTTTCAATCAGTTCGCGCACCTGGGCTTCCGTTCCCTGGATGACATTTTTGCCCACCGGCTTGCGGGCTACCCCCTGCATGACGTGAAACTGGTGAATCAGCCAGTCAATCAGCAGCAGCTTTTCGGTGGCGGTTTGCGCGGCTGGAAAACGGGCCAGGTAGGTTTCGAACAAATCCGTCACCGACCCCGGCAGCAGGTCTTTGCCGGTGTAACTCGCGTAAAATTCCCCACAGGTGACCTGCCAACCGCACTGGTCGCAGGTCAATGGATCATTTTTATGGCGTGACCCCATCCTGAACGGCTGCGGAACCGGCGCGCCGCAGTTGCGGCATTTCACGCGCCCGAACTGCTGCGCCTCCCGCACCTCGAACATATCACAGACACGTACATAAATCGCAAAGTGGATTTGGTCGAGTAGTTCTGTATCGAGCAGCCCGCGCGCGTCACTTGCGTAAAGCCGCTGAATATCGCGGCGAGAAACTCGTTTTGCCCAGTGGAATTGATCCTGATCGGCCATCGTCGCCTCGGTTCTGTTGGTAAGGATAACCCCAGTGTATTAAACTTTATTTCCGTCCATAAATGAGCGCAGCGTTCCCTAACACACGGGGGGTTCGCAGCAGGCGTGGCAAATTCAGGATCGTGCCGGTGTCAACAAAATGGACTTCCTCAATGCCCCAACTGCGAATCGTAGCCAGCAAGGTGTCCATATCACCATACAACTCCTGATCGAGGAACATATCCTGGAACGCAAAAGCGCCGCCTTTGCGGATAACTCGTAAGGCTTCGCGGATCACCGCCCGTTTGTCCGGAGCATCAGCGACCTCATGAAAAACAAAATGGCTGATGGCCGCGTCAAAAGTACCCTCTTCGAAGGGCAGGTTGGAAGCGCTGGCCTTTTGAAAGTGAGTTCGTTCCGCGACACCCATGATGGCGGCATTCTGCTCACAGACCTGTTGGGAATATTCCCAGGCTTGCCCCCAGTAATCAATACCCGTAACCTGGGCGTCAGAATATTTTGCCGCCAGGAGGATGGATAGGGGGCCATTGCCCGTGCCAATATCGAGTACCTGACCGCGATGCTCCCAAGAAAGATGATCAATGACCAGTGTCCACAACCGGCGCTGAAGGCCGCCGCCCTGGTCTGAGAACTGATAATATACATAGATGAGATAAGTAAACATCGCCAGCGTTATCCCGGCCACCAACCACAAAATCAAACGAATGAGTGAAATTGGTATGACCACAGATAAACCGATCAAGATAAAACCTGCTAATAAAAAGCCAAACACGATTCGTAAACGAATCCAGTTGCCGAAATTAACTGTTGGTGCTGTCATAGTCATGCTCCTGTGCTGCTGCCGATAGATTAATCCTGAATACGCCGGAAAATTCCAGGAGTTGCATCAAATCACGGCCTGATTAAAAATCCCCCCAGGACATCAGTCTGGTCGTCGTCAATTGTGAAAGAAGTTACAACCCCCAAAGTTTGAGGAACTCTGCGGCCTCGTTTTACGTATAATGAATATGTGTGAGTAATTCGGAATGTTTTCCGAAATATTTTAATCACACAAACTAGGAATTGGATTGTCCAATACCACAAGGAGAAAAGTGAGATGAAAAAGATGACGAGCATCTTGTTTGTTTTGCTGCTGCTGGTCAGTGGATCGGCGTTTGCCCAGGTGCCGCCGGGTTTTTGCGGCGGGTTGGCCGAAGCCGACTGCGCCATTCTGACCGCGTCGTCGGAAGCGATGACCGGGCTGAACAGTGGCACCGCGACGATGAATATTGACCTGACGGTCAGCAATATCCCGGATGCGCCGTTTGAATCACTGGCCTTTAATGTGGCCGGGGATATGGTCTATCATGTTGACCCGGCGCTCGTGGAAAAATATGCGGCCATGCAGGCCGATCCCAGCGCGTTGCTCAAGGACATGAGCCAGCTTGGCCCCATGATGGAAGAACTGTTCAGCGGCATGGACGGCCAGGTGAGCCTGAAGCTGACCATTCCCCAGGACATCGTTGATCTGGCGGCGGAAAGCGGCTCGGCCCTTCCTACCGAACTGTCAACCGAACTGCGGTTGGTGGCGGGCGTGGGTTATATCAATCTGAGTTCGCTGGCCGAAGCGCTGCCCGAAGCGGGTGTCCCGACGGGTTGGTACGGCCTGGAAATCGCCAAACTGATGGGCAGTGCTATGAACATGGCCCTGGCGCAGATGGAAGGGCAGGCTATGCCCAGCTTTGATCCTTCGATGTTCAGCCAGTTCACCGATCCAGCCTTCCTGGAAAGTTACATCAAGGTGGAACGGTTGGCGGACAGCGATGGCGCGGCGGTCTTCCAGATGAGCTTTGACATGGCGGCGCTGGCGACTAGTCCCGCGTTCCGTGACATGATGGTCAAACAGATGGAAATGATGGGCCAGGAAGTGGACGAAGCCCAGATTGACCAGATGATTGCGATGGTCGCCCAGATGTATGAAGGCTTGGACATGAGCATCACCCAATCGGTTGACCTCAGCACCAGCTACATGACCCACATGGACATGGTCTTTGATTGGGACCTGACCGCGCTGATGAGTGCTTCAGGTGCCAGCAGTGATGTCGCCGCGCCGGTGATTAATCTGGTTATGTCGGCTGATTACGCTGACTTCAACGCCGCGCCGGAAGTGACTGCACCGGAAGACGCTACCGTCTTTACGGCGGAACAGATCATGCAGATGATGGCGGGCAGTATGGCGGGCGTAGCTGACGGTCTCGACGTTACGCCAGAAGCCACCCCCGGCAGCTAACACAAATTTCGTTCAAATGCGATCCCATTGGGGCGGGCCGCTGGCTCGCCCCTTTGATTCAAGTAGCAATCCCGCCCCGATCATTGTCCTCGCACGATAACCCACCTGTCCGCGCTCTCTTATTTTATCCCGGTAGTTCGACCTCACACCGGCGTGCTGCCGCCTGACAGGTGCCGACGACCTGCCCATCAAGCCACACTTCAAAACTGCCTTCCAGCCAGAAAAGCTGGCTCGGCGTGAGCTGGCTGCGTCCTGCTCGCATGACTCGGCACTCTGCCGGTGGGCGGGGTGTAGTGGCCTCGGTAAACGACCACGCCAGCGCGCAGTCGCCCGCCGGAAAAGCATAAAGTTGAAAATCAGGACTGAGGCCGAGTGATTTTAACCACCAGGTCATCGGCAGCCGCATTCCCGCGCCCACCAGTTCCAGATCGTATAAATTCAGGGCGCGGCGCGATTGGTTGATGACCGCCAGCGAACGGTTATCGTAGACCAGCAGCAGTTCGGGTTTGGGCGGTTCCGGTGTCAGGGTGGGCGTCGGTGTCATCGGCGGCACGAGTAGCTGCGCCGGGTCGGGCGGTGGTTCATAGCCGGGCAGCACGACCACATCTACCGCCAAATCCACCGCGCTGAGGACTTCGGTTTTGCCATCGGTAGACAGGATATAGACCTTATCATCGAGACCTTTTGGCAGCGCCAGCGTTTCCGCCCAGGGCAACCAATCGGCACTTAACGGGCGGCCACTGCCATCAAACAGCCGCACCTGATCCGGTTGGAGGATGCCGCCGCCAAACGGGCCATACAGTGAATGTTCGGCGGTCAGATACAGCTTGCCAGCAGCGCTGTCAGCCAGCGCAGGCAAAACATTCGGACGCGCGCCCAACACGGCGATATACAAATAACCCGATCCACGCGGAA
>DATALK010000682.1:0-2777 GCA_036261085.1 Phototrophicaceae bacterium
CGTTGGCGCAGGAACATCTGTTGGTTTTGCATTACCCGTGGCTGTCAGTGAAGGCGCATCCGAAACCGTAAAGCTGATAGTCACGCCAGCACTTTTGCCGCCCGCGTTGGTAGCGGTCACGGCCAGGGTGTGTTCACCAGGGGCTGTTGCCAGCACATCAATTTCAAAAGTGTAAGGCGCGGTGGCTTCTGTCGCGGCTTCGGCGCCATCCAGGGCAAAAGTAACCCCGGTGATGGCGGTTTGTCCACCAGCTTCGGCGGTGACGGTGCGGTTGGCGTCCAGGGTTTCACCCGCTTCGAGGCCCGTGATCGTAAGGGTCGGCGGCAGCGCTGCGATTTCAAAGTCAACGGCGGCGGTTCCTAACTGGTCATTTTCGAGGATGACGGTGGCGGCCACTTGGCTGGCTCCGGGGGCGAGATCAGCGGGATTAAGCGTGACCGTGACCGGGACAGCGGTTTCCGCCGCGATTTCCTGGCCGTTGACGGTGATACTGACACGCTTGACGGCGGCTTGGCCGGTGGCGTCGACGGTGATGGCGACAGGTTCAGCGACAGTTTGGCCGCTTTCCAGGCCGCTGATGCTGATTTGCGGCGGCAGGGCCGCGACGGTAAACGGCTGGCTGACGCTGGTGGTAATGCCGCCTTCGTTGGTGATCTCCACTGACAGGGTGTGTTCACCCGGAGTCAGGGCGGCGGGGTCAATTGTAAAGTTAAACGGCGCTGCGCTGGCGCTGGCTTCACCTTCATCCAGCTTGAAGCTGGCACTCGCTGCCGGAGTTTGACCGGTAACGGCCAGGGTAACGGTGAGCGGTTCCGCTACCGGTTCTGTGCCGAGGCCCACGATGGTCACTTCGGACGGCAGCGCGGCCACTTCAAAATTGCCGGTGACTTGAGCCGTGCCGCCGCCGGTGGCATCCGCCGCACTGAAGGTCAGACGATGCGGGCCGGGATGCAGTTTTTGTGGGTCGAGGACGATGCTAAACGGTGGTTCGGCTGGCGTAGCGACGACCACACCATCCAGCCGGAACTGCGCAACCGTGAGCGGGTCATCGGTGCGGACGTCATCGGTGACGGTGACGGGTTCAGTGATGGGTTCGGTGGGTAAGTCGGGCAGTGAGACCACTGGCACCAGAATTGGGGCGCGAACGGTAGTGTCGGCGCTGGCCGTGCTGCCGTCCCGGTTTACATTCAGCGTCAGCCCGTATTCCGTGCCGTCGGCGGGAACGTCCGCGTTAATCGTCACGATGTATTGGCTGCGCAGCGTGGCGGCCAGCGTGTCGTAAATCCCCAGGAGTTGGTCGGGGTTCGGCGACTCGTTAAATTGGGCACTGGTATTGTTCGAAATTTCTTCCAGGTAGGTGCGGTCATAACCGAAGCCAACACCGATGGTGTAAACCGGCACACCTTTAGCAACAGCTTCCGCCGCTGCCGCACCGCGTTCTACTTGACTCAGGTCGCCATATTCCGCGCCATCGCTTAAGACAATGACCGCGCGGCGGGGCGTGGGGGAGAGGGCGGCTTTGTCTACCGCTTCTAGTACCCCTTTATAGAGTGCGGTTTTGCCGCCGGATTGCAGGGACGCGATGGCATCCAGCAGGACTTGTTTATCGGTGCTAAAGTCTTGAACCAGTTGGATTTGGCTGTCAAAGGTTAGGATGGCAACCGGGTCGTTTGGCCCAATCGCGCCAATAAACTGGGCGGCGGCTTCTTTGGCCCGTTGCAGCGGCAGTTCGGACATGCTGCTGCTGGTATCAATCGCTAACACCACCGAAAAAGCTAACTGGTCATCGGTAATATTTTCAACACTGACAACGGAGGCGCTCTCAGCCAGGGAGCCGCTGATAGAGAAATTGTCGGCGGTTAGCCCTAAAATTGGCTGCCCCAACCGGTCAAAAACAGCGGCATTAATAACGATTGTCGGCAGCTCGGAGGCATTAACCCCCGTGATTTCGACCCGCAGCGCGGGTACATCCTGCATCAACGCTACCGGCACCAGTAACAAGGCGCAAATCAGAAAAAAAAGTACCCGTTTCAAGGCTTGCCCCCGCATATTTTAGAGAGAGAGTCAATGAATAGTTGGTAGCATCTATGTTAACGTAATTCTTATTTCCTGCAACTGCCTTAGCGGGCGGGGGTGTATTCGGTTTTTGGGGCAAACACCGCTGGGCGGCGCCGGAAGCAGGCTTCCATTGAACGATAGCGAGGGGGCTTCCAGCCTCGAGCGCTGACCGTGACACTCATGCCCCCAATTTGGAATGCACCCGCTGGCGGTGAATATTGAGGGTATGGAAAATATTTAGACAAGGGGTTTAAACCCCTTGTCTGTGTGTCTTAGTGGGAAGACGGCGGCAGGTTGCCGATGTTGTAGCCGAGGCTAATCAGGGCTTTGGTCGCGGCTTCGGCGACGGTGGAATCGGTTTCAAACCGGCGGCTGGGATCATCACAGACCCGGAGCAGCGGCGCAATCGCGCGCGAGTCGCCTAACTGCTGCATGGCGAGAATTGCGCTGCGCCGGACATCCACTTCGGTGGATTGCAGCGCGGTTTCGAGGAATGAGAAGTGATCGTGACCGAGGCGGGTCAAAGCAAACGCGGCCCAGACGACTAACTGCGGATTGGACTGTTTGAGCAGGGGCAGCAGGTAGGGAACGGCGCTGACATCCCCAATCGTGCCGAGGGCGTTGGCCGCACCTACCTGGAAGAAATTTCGAACAATACCAGTGCCCAATTTAACGAGTCGCCGAACCCCGACCAACTCCTGGGGATTTACGACACGCTG
>DATALK010000446.1:0-3440 GCA_036261085.1 Phototrophicaceae bacterium
ACACGCAGCGGTGGTCATGGGGTTGTATTCTTATGGCCGCTCGCTGGTGATGATCGGTTTTGTCCCGGCCTCGGTTCCCCTGATTGAAGTTTGTGTTCTGCTCACCGGCTTCTGGTTCCTGGAAAAAACGACCATCCCGAATTGGGCCAAACCGCCGATTATCGGTTTGTTTGGCATGTTGCAGGATTTTTCGCTCGATCCACTGGCGATCCGGCAGGTATTTACGGTTGGCGGGGTCACGTCGGGCCGCTGGAACTGGCTCATTGGGCCGACGGATACGAACATTCTGAATATCCCGGTTTTTAACTTCCCCGGCTGGATGCTGATTATGCTGTATGGCGCTCTCTGTCTGCTGGTGGGGCGGTGGTGGTATCGGAAATCCGGTTATCGCCCACTGGTCGGGTCTGTCTATCCGTTCCTGGCGATGTTTGCAGCGCTGCTGCTGATGATTAGCCCCCTCTCCAGTTTCCTGCTGTGGCTGGGGCCAATCTTCACCAAAGGCGGTTCGATTGAATGGGTAATGCTGGCTTTCCACCTGATTGTGCCGACGGTGCTGCTGGTGTGGTTGTGGCGCGGCAGGATGACCGCGCGCTGGACGGTCAATGATTGGCCGATTTTTATTGTCCCTGGCGCCTTACATCTCTCGGACATTCTGTTTACGCTGATGGGCGATTTTTCGGAAATCCTGTGGATTGTCCTGCTGGCGAGTTGCGCGCACGGAGCGCTGCTGCTGTTTGCCTACTTGAACAACCGGTGGCTGCCACTGCCTGCAAAATCTGGCTAAAGGAAGGTTTTGCGGGGATTTTTCAGATTATCAACGGGCCGTTTCCCGCCGCTGGGCTGCGGTGAACGGCTCCGGTTTGTTACAGCATACTCTCGCCGCCATCCACGTTGATGGCCTGGCCGGTGATAAATTGGGCGGCATCGGAGCCGAGGAACAGCACTACGTCGGCGATGTCCTGAGGCGTGCCCCACCGCCGCTGGGCGTTGTTGGGGAAGGTCACGGGCGGGGTTTCGGTTTCGCTGAGGTTGCCGGGGCACACGGCATTCACGCGGATTTTAAGTGGGGCCAACTCGCGGGCGCACTGGCGCGTTAAACCCAGCAGTCCGGCTTTGCTGGCGACATAGGCCGCGCCATCCGGCAGGGGGTTGGGGTGTCCCGCCGTCGCGGCAATGTTGACAATCACGCCGCCGCCTTCATCGGCCATGACCCGGCCCAATAATTGGCTGCAAAAAAACGCGCCGGTCAGATTCACATCCAGCACGCGCCGCCAGTCCCATTCATCCAGCGCGGCCAGTGGGCCGAGTTTGCAGACGCCAGCGGCATTCACTAACAGATGAATGCGTCCGAAGGCATCCCGCCCGGCCTCGATCATGGCGCTCACCTGGAAACGATTCGAGACATCGGCCTGCCACGCCAGCGCGCGCCCGCCGTTTAGCTGAATTTCCTGGGCCACCTGATCGGCCCGATCCGGGTTTAAATCGTTGGCGATGACCGCCGCGCCCGCCTGCGCCAGCGTTAAGGCCACCGCCCGCCCGACATCCGCGCCCGCGCCCGTGACCAGCGCCGTTTGTCCGGTGAGATCAACCTGAAAGTGACTCAAAGTGCTCGCAGCCAGTCCAGAATGACATTTTGAACGCCGTAATGCAGGCTTTCGGTACGGGGATCAACCAGCATCCGGTTGGCATAGGGCGCGACATAATACGAAGCGCCGTGCTGGTAAGCCTGATTGTGAACATCACAGACCTGCTTGCCGTACTGCTGCCAGGGATGCCAATCATTCTGGCCCATCACCACCAGCAGCCGCGATTCAATCGCCAGGGCTTCATCGCCATTCAGGGTATTGGTTGCCAGGATCACACCATGTGGAAGCTGCACCCGCGCGAACAGCCCAAACGAACTGCCGAGCAGACCGGCTCCGGCATCCTGCGCCAGAATGACCACACGGCGGCGATCTACGTGCGGCTGTTCCAGCGCGATTTCGTAGGCATTCACGGCGTCCTGCGTTGTGGAACCGCGCCCACTTGCGCCGCTGTGGCCCGTGCCGCGTTTGTCCCAGCGGAAAACGGCATAACCCGCGTCCAGGCCCAGATCAGCAAACGCCTGATAGCCGTCGTGGGCTTCACAACCGGCATGATGCAGCACAAAAATGAGGGGGAACATCTGTGAGCGCGTCGGGGACACCGGATAATCAATTTGACCGGCCAGCCGCACTCCGTCACCAGCAAAGACCAACTCCTGTTGATAACGTGTTCTGACGCTTTCCAGAGTGAGATTCGAGGTCATGGCTACTACACCTTTAACCTGATTCGAAAACGATATTTGGAAAGCTCAAAGAATGTTTTTTGTTATGAAGCAGTCTGTGCATGAATAACGAGATGGCAGTATACCAGCAAGTTTAAATTTTTGCATATGACTTGTGCAAAATAGATAACTTGACTAAATAGAACGTTGGTGCTAACCTAAAAACAATGTAACGATAACGTAACCCCAATGGTTTCATGAGGAAGTGTTTTGGCACTCGAATTCAACAAGCTGGTTGACCAACTGCTTAAGCTGCGGGGGATGTTGAATGAATGGGACTTTGATCGCAGCAGCCGCTTACAAATCGCGCTGGAACGTTTTTTCGCCGCGACGGACCTGGATTTCATCCACAACCGCATCCGGTTAGCCCGCCAGCCGGAAATCAGCGGTTACCGGGGGGCCGCCCCGCTGGATCCACCCTATCATGAAGTCATCAGCCAGATTTTCCCGCTGCCGGACTGCCCGCCGAGTGCCACCATTATCGCTGCCGATGGTTCCCAAATCTACCCGGTTGAACAGACCCCGCTGCCTTATTATTTACTCAATACCGGCGTTTTTGTGTACCATCATGGCGCTGATCGCCGTCCCGATCAACTGACCGCGCCGAAACTCTTTTTCCATCCTGCAAATGTACCAGCGCCCCGTGATACTCCTTCATCATTTCCGCATGGCCGATAACATCCGTGCCAGGGTAAAACAGCAGGTGATTATCGTAGAGGGCCACCAGCGGCCGCGCTTCGTCCCGCAGTTCCCAGGTGGCGCGGGCCAGTTCGCGCATTTCGCTAATGGTGCGTTTGGCGTCAATGGTGCGGTGGCTGATGACGCGCCCACCCACATCACGCACAGGGTCGGGATGGAAAAAGAGTTTGGGCGCGGTCAGTTGATCGGGCCGGCGATCCCCACCGTGATGGTACACAAACACGCCGGTATTGAGTAAGTAATAAGGCAGCGGGGTCTGTTCTACCGGGTAGATTTGGGAACCATCGGCGGCGATAATGGTCGCACTGGACGGGCAGTCCGGCAGCGGGAAAATCTGGCTGATGACTTCGTGATGGGGAGGGTCAAGTGGAGCCGCGCCCCGATAGCCGCTGATTTCGGGCTGGCGGGCTAACCGGATACGGTTATGGATGAAGTC
>DATALK010000686.1:0-2076 GCA_036261085.1 Phototrophicaceae bacterium
AAAAACTCATCGGCGCGGACACAACCGGTGAACTTGACGACACGCCGCTGCCGGGTTTTGATGGCTACTCACTCCATCTGCTGCGCGGTCTGCGGCAGGGAGCCAACAGGACTGTTGTCAGCCGCGATTTAATGGCCTTGCAGGAATTCAAACGCATTTTGTGGAGCCTGCTCTCGGCGCAGTTTTTAGCGCAGGCATTGGGGGAAGACCCGCACCTGGCCTGGCCGGTGTTCTGGCAGGAACGGCAAAATAGGGGGAACGCAGCACATCTATCAGGCGGCGGCGGCGGAAATCAAACTTCGCCAGTTCCAGCAGATTCATCAGCGCGATGATCGCGGGATTGTGTGCCAACGCCTCGCCATAATGCAGCGCTATCGGTAGACCATAAGTGCGCGCCCCCTGCGCCAGATACCCACCATAACGCGCCCAATCGCGCACGGCAAGGATAATGTCATCCGGCTGGCAGCCATCCACCAGCAGCCGCCGTTTAACCTGGCGCAGGACAGCGTTCACTTCGTTGGCAGGGTCGGGCGTTTCGATTAAGGCCAGGCAGCCCGCCGAGGGGTGGGGCTGAACACCGGCCAGGAAACTGCGTTCAAGCCAGTTATTTAATGCCGGATGGCGGTCAAAAGTATAACCGGTCAGGTCTTCGTGAATGGTGAGCGGGACTTCATATTCTTCATGGGCGATTTCAAGCTGTTGACGGGCGCGCCGGAAGCGGCGACCAACCGTTTCCTCGCGTCCGGGGATGGTCGGCAAGGTGACAAGCGCTCGCCCGACATGTGCCGACAGCCGGGCCAGCAGCCGCGCTTGCAGGGGGTTAAACTGGTCAAAACCGTCTACCAGCAGCAGATGCACATCGGCGGCGATGGCGGGATTGTCTTCCAGTTCCCCTAGCGCCAGCCAGCCTTCACCTTCCCGGTCTACCAGATGATAGTCCTGTAAGGTGTTCTGGTAAGCACGATAAATAGTGGCGAGGTCGTGGTCTTTGGGCGTGGTAGCCGCGTTGGCAAAGGCATCCGGTTCGACCAGATTTTGTTTAAGTTCGTAGATAAAACTGGCGACATTGTCCACAAAGCCGGGCGTCTGAGCGATTTGACCGTAGACTTGTAACTGATTTTGTAAGCGTCCCAGCAGGCTGCGCAGCAGGCGGTAGCGGGCGGTATGGTCAAGCTGACGCTGCGGTTTACCCGCCATGTCCAGCAGCCGTTCGTACAGTTGGTAAAAGTCAAAAAACTCGACGTTAAAGACGACCCGGTGCGCGGCGGGGTGTTCAATGAGCCGCTGGCGGAACATGGTTTCCTGGCGATTATTCGGCAGCAGCACCCAGACGCGCGGAAAGGCCAGCGCGGGCTGCTGGTTTAAGGCTTCGAGCAGGAAATTCAGTACCGAAGCCGTTTTACCCGCGCCCACTGGTGTGAGCAGAAGTTCAGTTGTCACCCGTTAAAACCTCATTCATCCAGCAGCAACCGCCGCACGCGGGTCACCACTGCTTGCTGAATCCGTTCGGGATTCGAGAGGTAATTTTCTTGCATATTCTGGACGAAGGTTGGCAGGTGGCTGACGGGCACTACCGGTGCTTTTTGAGCAATCGAAACCAGGGTTTCATCGCCAATAAAAACAACAACGCCAAAGACGGGCACATCAAAACCGCGTTTTTCCAGATAATGACGCAGGCTTTCGACATCTTTTACAGTGTCGCGGGTGGGACTGCCGCCCTCAAAGGGAACCCACTCACCGTCGGGTTTCTGGCGCATCCATTCGGCGGCTTCATTTGCCAGATTGCCGGTGCTGTCCAGCAGGCGGAAGACCAGCGCCCCCGGCGGCCCGATCATCACGGCGTCAATGTAACCGAGGCCGGAGCGGTTAAGATTGCGGATGAATGAGGTTTTAACGGGTGACAACTGAACTCCTGCTCACACCAGTGGGCGCGGGCAAAACGGCTTCGGTTCTGAATCTCCTGCTCGAAGCCTTAAACCAGCAGCCCGCGCTGGCCTTTCCGCGCGTCTGGGTGCTGCTGCCGAATAATCGCCAGGAAACCATGTTCCGCCAGCGGCTCATTGAACACCCCGCCGC
>DATALK010000687.1:0-2099 GCA_036261085.1 Phototrophicaceae bacterium
TCGGCGGGAATATCGGCTAACCACGATGGCAGCGCATCAGTTGGCGGCATCGGCGCGCCGCCGACAAACCGCGTTTGGGGTAGAAGCAGCGCTTCGTCCGCCTGATACCACCCCGCGCTGAAATAGCTAACATGTAGGTGCGGGCTGAGTACCGACGGCGTTGGGCCAGATGCAAAATTCACCCCCGCCAACCCAAACCGCTGGCACAGCCGCGCAATCCGTTCCTGGCTTTCCTGACCGAGCGTCTTTTGTACCGGGAATAAATGTTCCTCATTAAGTTCCCGCAGCGCGGGCCAGCCGCAAACGATCAGCGGCACATTCAGCGCTTCCGCCGTTAGCGCCGCCGCGCTGATAAACGGGTCGGTCACAATGGCGTCCGGCTGCCCCATGTCCCGCGCCAGTTCCAGCAGCGCTTCAACCGCCTCACCGATTAGGTCTTCACTCAGCCAGGTATCCAACGCCCGCCGGTAACGCAGCATGACCGCTTCTTGCGGCGGAATCGTGGACAAATCCGGCGCGGGTGGCGGCGGCCATAACCACCCCGTCCGTCGCACTGGCGCAAACGGCACGCCCGCCTGCGTAACCGGCCCGCCAATCGGATTTTCGCTCACCCAGGTGACATCCTGCCCCGCCCGCTGGAGCGCCTGCGCCGTCTTCAAAAAACCGCCCCAATCCAGATGACCGAACAGGGGCGCAGAGATAAACCAGAATTTTGCCATGTAACTCACGATTTCAATTAGGAGTTCGACAGATTGACTTACGCCGAACAAATCTACTCGTAACAATGATTATAAGTGCCGCGCCACGATCTTGTATAGCTCACTTAATTTAGAGATATTACAGATAGTATTAGATTTTGATGATACTAAACACCAATCTATCAGTTTGCATCAATTGCCCAATTTAAGTAATTCCATCTATATACACTTTAGCATGTTCAAATGCTTCTTCAGGTGTTTTAAAAAATCGGCCAAAGTGGACGTGGTACATATTCAGATAAACGGTCAAATCATCATTCGCCGTTGTAATTGATAACTCACGCCCAGTTGATTTATAAAGTCCAGGTATCTTAATTTCCAGAAATTTCTCGCCCTCAAACTCACCCACCTGGGCATACCCAGCCCAGGCAGGATAGGTCTTATCCACCAAGTTCATAATCTTTAAAGCGTAGTTGTCCAATTCTTCGAGATGTGGGTAAGTTTTGAGGATTTTACGAGACACGTTTTACCTTCTAACTACAACCTTACACTCCCTCAATTATAACCCAAAACCAACTTTAATATGAATTCTGTACATTTTGTAGCATATCAATTAAATCTGTAATGGATATTTGCTAAGATAAAATTACGTAATTTTGTGTAAGGAGGTCTTATTCATGACCAAACGCCTTTTGATTATCACCCTCATCCTGCTGGCACTTGGGATTTTCTCTACCGTCGTCCTGGCCGCACCAGGAAACACCACGCCAAATGTCACTATCACCGTCCTGAATCTGCCGCCAGATGGCATTCTGGAATTGGGCGTGGGTGAATCCTACACCTTTGACATTCTGGTCGTCAGCGATCAGCCGTTTAAGAGCGCGATGGCCCTGCCCGCCGCCTATTTTCCGGGGCGTGGCATCTTCTTTCATGGCAGCGATCACGCCTCCCAGAATACCACCGCTTTACTCCACCTGACCGTTACCGGCAAGGGATCAACGGCGGAACTGCCCAACGGCGCGAATCCCGCCAGCATTAACGTGGGCGTGCGTTTTGGCGGCTTGACCGTCGGCCAGACGTTTGATTTCGGTGTGGCCGTTCCCTAGTCATTTCGGCTGCTATTTTTGCTCATAAAACGGGGCGCAGTGATCCGTCGCTGCGCCCTATTGTTTTTACCAGAACTCGTCCGGCTTATGCCTTCTCGACAATCGCCGCGATCCAGGTCTGATGATCGCGGTAGTGGTAAATGGTTTCCCAGGGCATCCACTCGATCAGCGGGCGTTCATCAGTGGAATGCGGTTGATAATGGCGGTACGGGAGCCGTAAATCTGCTTCGGTCAGGGTGTTAAATTGGTTGAGCACCCGTTCGTGATTTTCTCGCAGCAGCCGCAGCACTTCCGC
>DATALK010000689.1:0-5378 GCA_036261085.1 Phototrophicaceae bacterium
GCGGCGATGAAGTGATTTTGCTGGACGCCCGCCATTATACCGGCGCGGGTAGTCGTGCGGTCTTGAATTTAAATGGCCGGGGCGCATCGTTAGGGGCGCTGGTTTTTGATTGGGAACAGACGAATTATTTTAATGACCGGGATCGGTATCTGTATCAAGCTCTGGCGCAGCAAATCGCCGCTGTTATGGATTCGATCCAACTTTTTGAGCAGATTAATCTGCGGGCGGAACGCGCAGAGCGGCGGTTGCGCGTGAATGGGGCGCTGTCACAGGCGACGGACGAGTTGCAAATCCTGGCGGCACTGGCGGAATATCCCCAACTGCACCGCGCGGATTGGCTGACGCTGGCTTACCTGGACGTGGTGAATACGGCGCTGCTGTTGGAACCTATTGCTTATTATTCGGAAGGCGAGCCGCAGTACTGGCAGGGGGTTATTACACAGGTGGTGGATGGGTGCAGCCTGGATGATTTGTGGGTGCAACAGCCCGATCAGGTCGCTCTCATTGAAAATATTGCCGCCGATATTCGTATTCCGCCCGCCGAGCGCACCCAACATCTGGCTCAAAAAAAGACCCGCGCGTTGGCGTTAGTGCCGCTGTTCAGCAACGGGCGTTACCAGGGTGTTTTGTATGTGGCGTGGTTCCAGCCGCACTTGTTTTCCGAAGATGAAAAGTACGTTTTTGAAGAAGTTCGCCAGTCGCTCCCGGCATTTATTGCCAGCCGCCGGGCCTATCTTGCCCAGGAGAAAACCCGCCAGGAAACTGAACAGCGGGCGCACGAACTGGCAGCTATTGCCCAGATCAGCGCACTGATTTCCAGCATTCTGGATGAAGATTTGCTGCTGGAAAAAGTGGCGGAAGTGACCCGCGCCAGTTTTCCACATTATCTGATGCTGATTTACCTGCTGGTAGATGGGTGGCTGGTGCGGATTGCGCCGCAGCAGCATGTTTACCCTGATGATGACCCTAGTACTTACCGGCTGCCGATGTTTCTGGAAACATCACTGATGGTGCGGGCGGCCCAGACCCGGCAAATCCTGGTGGTGGATGATATCCCCAACAATACCCAATACCGGCTGCTGCCCTTAATGGTCGGCGCGCGGTCAGAGATGGTTGTGCCGATTCTGGCCGGTGATGAGGTGGTTGGGGTCGTGGATGTTCAATGTCAGGCCGTCGGGCATTTTGCCGACCCGGACGCGCGGGTGGTTCAAACGCTGGTGGATATGATCGCGGTGGCGATTCAAAACGCGCGGCTTTACCGGCAGGCACGCCAACTGGCCGTATCCGAGGAGCGCAATCGTTTAGCCCGCGAACTGCACGACTCAGTCTCGCAAGCGCTGTACGGCATTGTGCTGGGAGCCAATACTGCGCAAACGTTGCTTCAGGAAAAGCGTTATGACCAGCTTGAAGGGGCGGTCACTTATGTGCTGTCGCTGGCAAAGGCCGGGTTAGATGAAATTCGCGCTTCGATCTTTGACTTGCGCCCCGTAGTGCTGCAAGACCAGGGCCTCATCCAGGCGATCACCAGCCAGGTGAACGCGCTGCAAATCCGGCACGGGATTGAAGTTAATCTGGAACTGTGTTCAGAACCGGATTTGCCGTTTCAGATCAAAGAAGAAATTTACCGGATGGTGCGCGAGGCCCTGCACAATATCGTTAAACATGCACAGGCAACCCAGGTGAGTGTGATGCTTCAAAATTGTGATACAGCGATGGAACTGCTGATTGTGGACAACGGTGTGGGCTTCGATCCGGCCCGGCCTTATACCAGCTTGGGTTTAAAGTCTATGCGTGAACGGGCGGCGGCCTTAAAAGGGACGCTCACGATTGACAGTACCCCTGGCGGTGGTACACGCATTACGGCTTCGCTGCCGATGTAACTGGCGGCTTTTCTGCGGCAGCGCCGCGCTGGGCCACCAGATTGTAGACATAAGCCAGCGCGTCGTCCACATCATCAAAAACGGGCATCAGCAGATTATGGAGTTCTTTCTCGGCCAGGAGTTCCGACCAGATTTTTAAACCGGCATGGCTGGAAACAATTGCCCCGCCGCGTATGCGCGGGTCGGATGGCGATCCTGGCCCATGAACGGTTTGGATGGCATTTACCAGCACTTCCGCCAGACTGTCAAAATCCGGGATCGTCAATTCTCGGTCATCCGAAATCAGATAGGCAAAGGGCATTATATGGGTTTCCAGCGCTTCGGCGATGGCGGCGCAGGTGCGACGGAAATCATAAGTGGTGGGGCTGAGGATGCCCCGATTGATGACAATCAGAATTGGTTCGTCGGGGATTTTCTGAACATGCACTGTTTGCTGCATACCTTCTTCTCCTTACTACTGAACTACTGACAATAAAGGCCCAGTCTGGTAATGGTAATTATCTCGATCCTAAAAATAATATCTCGCAATCTAAAGGTTACAAGTCTGGTTTTAATCACAGCCAAAATTGAAGATGAGTAATGGAATAAATCCGTCTTAGGTCGGATGAAATTTTACCAAAACGTCGTTATACTGTCATTATGGTGTAGGGGTAAAAGGAACACGCGATGCCCATTCGGATTATGCTGGTTGACGATCATGCCGTTGTGCGTCAGGGATTACGAATGTTTCTGGGGCTGGATGCCGATATTGAAGTGGTCGGCGAGGCCACCAACGGGGCGCAGGCGTTACAAGCGGCGCGGCGGCTGCGGCCTGATGTGATTTTGATGGATTTGTTGATGCCGGAAATGGATGGGGTTACAGCCATTGAAATCCTGCGGCGCGAAATGCCGGATACGGAAATTATCGCTTTAACGAGTGTGCTGGAAGATAACCTGGTCATTGGGGCCGTTCGTGCCGGGGCGGTGGGCTATTTGCTCAAGGACACTGAGGCGCATGATTTAGTCCGGGCAATTAAAGCGGCAGCGGCGGGTCAGGTGCAGCTTTCGCCCGCGGCGGCGGCCCGACTGGTGCGGGAACTGCGTACCGAAACCGAACCGGAACCGCTGACGGAGCGTGAGGTGGATGTCCTGCGGCTGGTTGGGCAGGGCTTGGCGAACAAAGAGATCGCCTACACGCTGCACATCAGCGAAAAGACGGTGAAGACCCATGTGAGCAGTATCCTGGGTAAGCTGGGTGTCAGCAGCCGGACTCATGCCGCGCTGCACGCTGTTCGTATCGGCTTGGTCGCCACGCCAGGAGCGGCCCATGTGATGCAGTAGGGCGGCCCGTTTTAATCCTTTAAAAGTGATGAGAAAAAGTTCCCTTTAATCCTGGTTCCGGCTATGGTTAAAGGGAATTTGGTTTTATATGTTGGTGAGGTTAGGCGATGAATCAAACAAGTGGAACCGAAGTGGCGACGCTGGCGGGTGGCTGTTTCTGGTGTTTGGAAGCCGTGTACGACCAGTTGAAGGGGGTTGAGGATGTTGTTTCGGGGTACGCGGGCGGGCGCTCACCGAATCCTTCTTATCAGCAGGTGTGTACGGGCAGCACCGGCCACGCGGAAGTGGTGCAGATCCGCTATAACCCGCAGGAAATTTCGTTTCAAGACCTGCTGGATGTTTTCTTTACGATCCACGACCCGACCACATTGAACCGGCAGGGCGCAGACGCGGGAACCCAGTATCGTTCGGCGATTTTTTACCACACGCCCGAACAGAAAACGACAGCCGAACAGGCCATCGCGGAATTAAACGAGGCCAAAGTCTGGAATAATCCCATTGTGACCGACATCACACCACTCACCGCTTTTTACCCGGCGGAGGATTATCACCAGGAATATTTTGAGAATAATCCCAATCAGCCCTACTGTCAGGCGGTGGTCGCGCCGAAGGTTGCCAAGTTTCGCAAATATTACCTGGAAAAGCTCAAGCGCTAACGGGTATCTTTGGCCCGCCAGCGGCCTGACTGGTCATCTTTTTCGTACTTCTTCTTGACGGCGGCCCAGGCGACTTTATGCGCGGTTTCTTCGCGGGTGTCGTCTCCGCGCCGTTCTTCCGGTTCGTCGTACTGCTCCCACGCGCTGTTAAAGGCTTCCAGGTAAATCTCCTGCGCGTGGGGTGGCAGATGGTCACGGACGGTTTCGGGTAAGTCGGTGGGTTTCTGGTAAGGCATGGCAATCCAATCTCTTTAAATGACCGTTCCATCTTATAATGCCGGTGTCAGAAACAAATATGAGGCCAGGACACACTTTACGGTTGTGTCCTGGCAAGCAATAGGATATTGGTTGGTCGAAAAGGGTCTGTTTATACGCCGACTTCGACTCCGGCCAGGTGTTCCAGGGCTTTAATCAGAGCGTGATTGCCTTCGCTGCCGAGTCCTTGAGCTTGCAGAGTGCGATAGAGGTTAAAGACAAGGCTTGTGCCAACTGCCGGGATGCCCATTTGATCGGCGGCTTGCAGTACCAGCCGCAAATCCTTTTGTTGCAGATCAATCGTAAAGCCCGGACGCCAATCGCGCGCGGCACACTGCGGCCCCCGATTTTTGAGCATCCAGCTTCCCGCCGCGCCGCCGCTCACCGCCTCTAAGGTTTTTTGTAAATCCAGCCCACCCGCTTGCGCAAAAATCAGCGCTTCGCTGACTGCCAGCATATTCAGTACGACAAGAATCTGGTTGACCAGTTTGACGGTTTGGCCCGCGCCGGACGCGCCAACGTGCGTGATGGTTTTGCCCATTGCTTCAAAGCAGGGGCGGGCGCGCTCAAAATCCTGGGCCTGACCACCCACCATAATGCTTAACGTACCGTTGGCCGCGCCTTCGCTGCCGCCGCTGACCGGAGCATCCAGTGCCGCGATCCCTTTTTCGGCTAGTTGCGCCGCTAAATCGCGGGTGGCCTGCGGGCTGATGGTACTCATGTCAATCACGAGCGCGCCCGCCGCTGCGCCCTGAATGATGCCATTTTCGCCCAGAACCACTGCCTGCACATCCGGCGTATCACTGACACAGGTGATGATGATGTCACTCTGGCGGGCGACATCGGCGGGATTGTCGCCCGCTTTTGCGCCCGCAGCCAGCAGGGCTTCCATCCGGCTGCGGGTGCGGTTCCAGACCGTGACTTCAAAGCCATGTTTCAACAGGTTGCGAACCATGCCGCTGCCCATAATGCCCAGTCCAATGTAACCAATGCGTTCGCTCATATTTGCCTCGCTTCAGGTAGAATTTCACTCTGGCTGGAAGTGTAACCGACAGTGGCGATCAGGGGTACAATGCCAATAACCAACTACCGTTTGTTATCGTCGGAGTGCCTTTGTCAAATGCCAACCATTTTTACGGCTGCCAATATCTCGGAATTTCTAGCGCGTTTTTACCATTGTTATGATGGCGTCATTCAGCGTGTTTATGTGGATATGATCGGCGGTGCTTTTTATTACTATGCGACCATTGTTCTGGTTGTAAAAGAT
>DATALK010000448.1:0-5714 GCA_036261085.1 Phototrophicaceae bacterium
TGATGCGCCAACCCCCACAATGGCGGCGCTGTCGAATTCCCTGGCTTACATCGGGCCGGATGGTAATGTTTATGTCATCCATCCCGGCGAAACCGTCCCCACGCCCATTACTACGGATGCGGATGCCAAGTCGCCGCTGGATATGACCGTCTATACGGCTGTCGGCCTTGGCCCCCGCCCGGAGCCAACGCATGTCTACTGCTGTGTGCAGTGGTCGCCCGACGCTTCCCAACTGACGTTTATTGACATCGTTACCAAACAACTTTTTGTCGCGGCGCTCGATGACCACCGCCCGCGCTTAGTGGCGGCGGGAGCCACGCCGCTGCATCCCGGCAGCGCGTGGTCGCCGGACGGAACCCAGTTTGTTTACCTGCGTGATGACCGGGTGTCTAAATATGGCCCTGGTGAGGAAATTCGGGTTATGCCGGTGGCGGGCGGAACGGCGCGAACCATTGGCGCCAATGATATTTACTGCGAACGCGATGGCCCCGGCCCCGAACTCGCTGGTTATATCTTAAATTCTGAACGCGGTCATTCCAATTTTCACAAGCCGGTGTCGCTGGTCTGGACAAGCCGGGGTTTACTCTATGGGAATACGGTTTCCTGTAACGGGCTGGCGCTGGTTTCGGCTGATGGGGAGATCATCTGGCAGGACAACCGCCTGCTGTCGCCTTTTGTCGCGCCCGATCAAACCCGCATGGTGGCGGAGGTAGTGCTGGAACACGCCCCTTACGCCGAAATCGCCCTGGTTGAACGGGACACCGGCCAGACCACCACCTTACCGCTTGACGCCCGAACTACCGATGTTCTGGGCTGGACGGCGGACGGTGCGGCCATTCTGTATGCGACCTATGCTCTGATCAGCCAGACGCCCAACACCGGGCCAGAAAGTGATCCCCTTAACAAGTATCCGGCACTATGGGAAGCCACAACGACCCGGATGACGCTGTGGCAACGGCGACTCAGCGACGGTCAGACCCAAACCCTGTTTACCGCGCAGGGATACTGGATTGGGCTGCTGTCCACCAACCCGGATGGCTCCGCCCTGGCTTTAAGTCTGGTGACATCCGGGGAAGCGCTGCTCCAGGCTAAAAATGAAGGCGCAGCCGAAAGTGAGTTAGAAAAGCTGATGCCACACCCAGAGGTGGTCATCGTGCCGCTGAATGGTGAGCCGCCGGTCTGGCTTGGCCCTGGGGGACAGCCGGCGTTCAGTCCGATCCGCCGATGACGCGCATCACTTCGCGGTAATCGCCGCGCCGCCACGCTGCAATTACCGCCGCTTCTTCGGGGCGTAAATCGCCGCTGATGTCGGGGGAAGGGTAGTCGGTCAGCCCCAGCAGATAATCAGCGCTGACACCAAACGCTTGGGCAATCCGGGCCAGAACATCGCCGGTAGCGTCACTCGTCCCGGTTTCATAACGAACAATTTGGGTTTCCACCACGCCGATTTTTTCCGACAGTTCGCGGCGGCTGTAACCCTGAGCCTCACGCAGCTGGCGCAGACGTTTACCATCAATCATCGTTAGAGCCTCGGATTTGATTCTCGTCTGCCCGCCAATTAGTTGAGCGTGGGGCATCTATCAAGTTTATTATGGTTTTGCCCTCATCCCCCGGCCCCTTCTCCCTCAGGGCGAAGGGGAGAAAACATAACCAGATAGGTTTTAAAGTCCCTCTCCATGAGGGAGAGGGATTTAGGGTGAGGGCAAAATGGATGCAAAGGATTTTTAACAATTCAGGCTCCACCCTCAACTGCTTGACAAATTTACACATATAGTGTAAATTGATACACAATAGACATAAATCATTTGATCTACTCAGCAACTCCATATCCTTTATTCTATCACGAGGCGAACGATGAAAACTCTTTTGCGTGTTTTTCTTTTTGCCTTTGCAGCTGGGATGGGTGTCGGTTGGTTCCTGGGCGAGCAGCAGCGCCGCCGCGAGGAGCAGTCCGCGCGGGAGGCTTATGCGAACGATCCCGAATTAGCCGCTATTCGCAAGGAATGGGCGCAGGAAAAACAGATTGACCGGTGGCTGGATTCGCTGGAGGACAAACATGCGTAATGCGGATCTCGAACGCGCTAAAAGCGCTTTGCGGCGCTTGCTCCAACACGAAAAAGATGCCCAAAAACGGTACGATATTGAGAATATTATCGAGAGCATCAATCGCGGCATTTACACGTATGAGCAGGCAATTCGCGCCGCCAAGATGATCGGCCTGCGTAATCCATCCTTTGACGGCGACGAAGTGGGGTATCCCGACGACGATTTTAAATAGGGGAAAGGTTATAAGAATCTTTTACGAGTGGGATTGATGAGGTTCTGGCGAAACAGCAGCCTGTGCTAAAATTGAACTTATCAAACATGGGCTGATATGATGCGCGAAAAACCAAAATCCCGCTCCACCCCGCCGCCTGATTACCGACTGGCCCGCGCCTTCCATTTTACGGGTGTGGATTTGGCCGTGAACCGCAGCGGTTACATGACGCGCCGCCAGCAGGGCTTGCTGAATGTTATGGTACAGTCCGCGCTGGCTTGGGTATACCAACGCCTTTTGAATCGCCAGAACCAAACCTCAAAACACGGTTTTCGACGGGTGGCAAGTGTCTGCGGACGGATTCGGTTGGAGGACTATCGCCCGGATTATCGCCACTATCCGCAAGGCAAGGAATACCGCACCTGGAATGAAATGGAATATCATCAGGCACTATCACCGCAGCAATATCATGCCACGCAGTCGGGGAATTATCGGGTCGCGCTTCGCCTGTTGGTCGAAGCTACCGACTTTCAAGCACCGATTACCGAAGAACAATATCTGGCGTTAGCCAAAAATCGTGTCTACCGCATCTATTACGACCCGGCTCGTCCCAACCGAATTCTCTCGTTGGAGCGTATTACCGGCGTTGACGAGACCGATTGAGGCGGCACGTTCGCGGCGGCTTGCGCGCACGATTTATGCTTTCGCTACCCGCCGCACCAACAAACTCACCGTTTTCAACCAGCACCGATTATAAGGCCAACACGAAAGTCAGCGAAGTTGCACGAGGGAATGCACGGCAGTACTCTCCCGAAGCACCAGTTGCGGCGGCAATACAAGCTGTTCGATGGCGGATGATCGGCCTTCGAGCTGGTCAATTAACATTTTAGCGGCGAGGTCGGCAGCGGCATTGATGTCAAAGCGAACGGAGGTCAGGGGCTGAATCTGGTTTTGGGCCACTTCATCGCGCTGGATACAAATCACCGAAAGGTCTTCGGGAATTCGATAGCCCTGCTGGATGATTGGGCGCAGTATGTCCATCATGGGTGGGGTGTAAACGGCAAAAATCACGGCGGTGGCCCCCGCCTCCAGGAAAGCGGACACCGCTTCCGCTGGCGTTTCGGTTTCAATAACGACGAGATCAACCGGATAGCTGGCCCTGGCCCGTTCGATGCCATCCGCCGAACACACGGCTGGCCCGTACCCCGCCCGCAGCAAGGTTCCAGAGTTAAAGATGGCAATGCGTTGGTGGCGCAGGTTCACCAAATGTTCCACCGCCACCAGCAGCGCTGCCGCAAAGTCCAGATCAACAAACCGCAGCCCGGTATTGTCTTCACACCGGCCAATCATGACAAAAGGATGCTGCTGTTTTTTCAGGAGTTCCACGCGCCAATCCTGCCGTTGAATTTCCATCAAAATCAGACCTTCGATCTGCGCGCTGCGGTACAAATTCAATAAGCGGGCTTGGGTTGTCGGCGCAACCACCAGACTGAAGACGTAATTTTCGTTTTCGGCGGCGAGGGCGGTTCGGACAATAAAGACCGCGACTTCGCCGCGATCAATCTGATCCCCCAATGGAAAAATAAGCGCGATAGACCGGCTGCGATTAGCGGCCAACCGCTGCGCCAGGGCGTGGGGCGCATACCCTAATTCGTCCATCACCTGTTTAACGCGCTGTCGGGTACGCTCCGCGACATCCGGCTTATCATTGAGGATGCGCGAAACCGTTGATACGGAGACCCCCGCTACCCGCGCGACATCATCAATCGTCACATCCGCTGGAGTGTTGGCGTTGCTGCCCGTTTGCCATTCGGCCTGATCGTGAAGTTTCATGGTTCTGTTCGCCGCCCTTTTCAAACGCCCATTATAAACCGTTCTGCCGGAGTTGACAGAATAAAATGATTGCGTTACAGTTTCCGGTAGCGCTACCGGTAGCGCTACCGGAACCATCAAAGACTCGTTTGGCTGACTTCTTGGCTCAAGTTTTTTTCATCGAAGGATAAGACTATGGGATACTTTATTCGTGAAGGCGACCTGCTGATCTGGCAGGAAAATCAACAGAAAGTCTGGTTGCAGCCCTGGGGCGAAAACGGGTTACGCTGCCAGGCCAATCTGGTGGGTGCGCCCCTGTCCCTGCCGCAGGCTTTGCTCGAAGAGGCCCGGCCCGCCGCGCAGGCGGTCACCATTGAAATCGGGGACGAACAGGCGGTGATCCGTTCGGGCGATCTGCAAGCAGCGATTTCCCGCGCCGGACAAATTCGTTACACGAATGTGCGCACCGGCCAGACGCTTCTTGAAGAGCCGGAGACCCCCTACTTTGGGCCACCAGCGCGCCATTTTAAACCGCGCGAGGGCCACACCTTTCGGATTGAAGCCTGGTTTAGAGCGCAGGACGGGGAACATTTTTACGGGTTGGGGCAGCATCAGCATGGGCGGCTCAACCAAAAAGGCTGTGTGATTGAACTGCACCAGCGGAATACCGAAGTCGCCATTCCCTTTGTCATTTCCAGCCGCCGTTATGGTTTTTTATGGAACACCCCGGCGGTTGGCCGCGTTGAACTCAGCAACAACGCCACCCGCTGGGTCGCCGAAGCCGCGCCGCAGTTGGACTACTATCTGGTTTGCGGCAACAGCTATGCCGAAATTCTGGAACGCTACACCGCCGCCACCGGACGCGCCCCGGCATTCCCGGAATGGGCTTCCGGGTTCTGGCAAAGCAAACTGCGGTATGAAACCCAGGCAGAACTTTTGGCGGTGGCGCGAGAGTACAAACGCCGGGGGCTGCCCCTGTCCGTGATTGTGTCGGACTTCTTCAACTGGTCGCGCATGGGCGACTGGCGTTTTGATCCGGCGTGCTGGCCGGATGCGCCGGGCATGAACCGGGAATTGGAAGCCTTGGGCGTCAAATTAATGGTTTCAATCTGGCCGACGGTTCATCCCACCAGCGAAAATTATGCAACCATGCGCGAACGCGGCCTGCTGGTTAACACCGAACGAGGGCAGGAAACCCTGCAAGTCTTCGTGGACAACGGGGTTGAGGGCGCTGCGCATCTGGCCTATTATGATGCCACGCATCCCGAAGCCCGCGCATTTATCTGGGAGACCATCCGGCGGAATTATTATGCCGATGGCGTCCGGTTATGGTGGCTGGATAATGATGAGCCGGACGCGAATCCCTGGCATCCTGAAAATCTGCGGTTCCACCTGGGCAATGGGCTGGAAGTTGCCAATATTTATCCCCTGCTCCACCAACAGGCTTTTTATGACGGCATGAAAGCGGCAGGCGAAACGGAAATTGTGACGCTGTCCCGCTCCGGTTGGGCGGGCAGCCAGCGCTTCGGCACCGTCATCTGGTCGGGTGATATTGCCTCGACCTTTACAGCCCTACAAAAACAGGTTCGCGCCGGGCTGAATATGTCCATGAGTGGCATTTCCTGGTGGACTACCGACATCGGCG
>DATALK010000691.1:0-5861 GCA_036261085.1 Phototrophicaceae bacterium
CGTTTCTATTTCTCCATAAGGAAAAACCATGAGGTTGAAAACACTCATCAAAAGTCTACGCCTTCGCCAGAACTGGCCGCTGGTTCTCGCGGTTGGTCTTGTGTGCCTAACGGTATTAATCTGGTTCAGTACTCCATCCCAAAAGGTCTACAGACCCCAAGCCAATCAGACGGTAAATTACTGGTTGCTGTTGGTTCAATATGGCGGGTGGCGAATTTGGGGTACCCTGATACTGGCTGGCCTGTTTCTTGCAGCCCTTATCGGGGCAGTTTTCATTTCAAAGCGCCAGGCTCTGATTGCGCTGCTCCTTTTTATTGGCTCGATTGCCTATGCTGCTTACACTTGTCTCAGTAATCTCGGTGAAGGAACGAGCATTGTTCACATTCAAAGTCTGATGTTCGACCAAAGAATTTACCATTTGGCTCGTGTTACTTCCTCGTATGATCTCGACAGCTATTCGTCTGGCTATGTGGTCTATGAATGTGATGTTATCGGCCTGTTTTGCCACTCTGTCTACGAAGTCCGCGATATGGGATACTATGTCGGCCGTCCAACTGCCGCCAGTTTTTGGATTGATATTCCAGCCAATAGCCTGCATCTCCGCGTTGGCGAAAATGAAACCTTGTTTGTGCCAATAGTGAGCCGCCGCCCTTAACTCTCCTTTCCTAAAATCCGCTTTTTGGAAATAATAAAAAAGATTCCTATCAGCACAATTCATTTAGGAGTACGTTAGGCTAACAGCCCATGATGGAGGCCAGATTAGGCACGCGAGAGGGTTTAAGGGCACGCCATGAATATTCTGTCAATCGTCATCCCGGCTTACAATGAAGAAGAAAGTGTTGGAGCGTGTATCGAACGCGCGCTGGCGATTGAGCCGGAATTGAGGAAACTCGGTTTGGACGGTATGGAAGTTGTCGTGGTAGACGACTGCTCCAAAGACCGCACCGCCGAAATTGTCAAGCAGTATCTTGACCGGGGCGCGGTGCTGGTGCAGCACAAAGTCAACCGCAACTACGGCGGCGCGCTCAAGACCGGTTTCCGGGTGGCGCGGGGTAAGTATCTGGCGTTTATGGACGCCGATGCGACTTATCCGCCCGAATATTTTCCGGCGATGATGCAAGCGCTGCTGGAACAGGATGCTGATCTGGTGATTGGTTCGCGGATGGCCGGGGTGGAAAGCCAGATGCCGCTGACGCGGCGCATTGGCAATACGCTGTTTGCCACACTGGTGACGATCATTGGCAATGTGCGCATTACCGACAGTGCCAGCGGCCAGCGCATCCTCAAACGGGAATGCCTGGAAAAGTTGTATCCGCTGCCGGATGGCCTGAACTTCACGCCGGTCATGAGTACTCGCGGGCTGCACGAAGACCTGAAAATGATCGAAGTGCCGATCAAATACGAAGAACGCGCGGGCGAGAGCAAACTCAGCGTGGTTCGGGACGGCTTCCGCTTCCTGTTTACCATTCTGGGCACGGCGGCGACCTATAATCCGGTGCGGCTGCTCGGCGGCCTGTCGCTGATCGCGGTGGTGCTGGCGGCGCTCGCCATTCTGCCCTGGTTGCTGGCTTATAGCAATGGCGTCCAAGACCGCTCACCCTATACACCGCTGCTGTTTGTAGCGATGACGATGGTGATTGCGGCGGTCAACCTGTTCAGTATTGGCGCGGCGTTTGGCTGGGTCGTCAGTCTGTTCCACCGGCGTCCGGTACGGCAGGGGTTGTTTGGTCGTCCGATTTTTAACAAACCGATGGAATTCAAATTTGGGCGCATCGGCCTGGGGTTGCTGATTTTCGGCGCGGTGTTGTTTATCGCCTCGTTATTTGTGCGCACGGTTGAACCCGCGTGGTTCCTGCTGGTTCCCAGCGCCATGTTTGTGATGACCGGTATCCAATTTGGCACCACCTGGATGCTGATTAAGACGCTGGCGACCCTCAATACCCGCGAATTAAGCGCGGCCTCTGATCTGGGTTTAAGCGGCGAAAACGCGGATAACAGCGTCGTTTTTCGGCGTGAGAAGAGCGCTAACACCGAAATCAAGCAGGCGTTGGCGTAACCAAAATTTGCCCCGCATGTGTTCAAAAATTTTGGTACGGACACGATCTATCGTGTCCGTACCAAAAAAATATCAATCTTTATCAGATCGTCCGATTAAACACTTTAAATTATAACCCCACCCGATCCGAGTGGGAATCCGAACGAAGCAAGCAGTGAGCGGGAGACGTTAATCGCTATGGCGAATGTAAACATTAACTACGACGAACTACGAGCCAAATATCCGAAAGCACCGGAACCCTGGTCGGGCGGTGAGATGTCGGGCCGCCGCGATTTGCCCGACCCGATTCGTGAAAATCTCGGTTCGCGCCGTGTGCCCAAACTTTCCAACGTGCGCTTCCCGGATGCCGACCCAATTGTCGCCAAATTCACCGAGGAATACCGCCAGCATAAGGTGGACATTCTGTTTGTGAATCCGCCCGCTCCTGACGGCGCGATCTGGATTCGCAGTCAGCACCGCGTGGGCCGCCGCAGCCGCGAAAATATGATCTGGGGGCAGGTCTCGCTGGCGCAGATGGCCGCCGTGATGTACCCCGATTACACCGTTGCCATCATTGATGCCATCGCGGAACGCATGTCGTGGCCGGACTTTGAGAAGAAACTCAATGAATACAAGCCGCGTTTTTATGTCACCCAGATGACCGCGCCGACGCTGACGAATGACAATTATGGCTGCTTCCTGGCGAAATCTGTTGGCGCGTACACGATTGCATTTGGGACACACGTTACCCCGCTGGCAGTGGAAACCATGCGCCCGCATCCGTCGCTGGACTTTTGCCTGCGTGGTGAGCCGGAAGTGACCCTGCGCGAAGTCGTGGACACTATTATGGGGCGCACCGAATTCAGCGAAGACACGCTCAAGCTGTACCAGACCACCGACCCCGAATGGGAACCCAAAGTGGCGCAGCGTTTGCCCAACAGCGATCAGTACGATCTGCACCACGTTAAAGGGCTGGTCTGGCGCTGCGGGGGCGAAATCGTGCGCAACCCGGATCGCAATTTCATTCCGAATCTGGATGATCTGCCGCTGCCGATGCACCATCTGCTGCCGTTAGATAAATATCGCACGCCAGTACTGTCCGGCTCCTACCAATTTATTGTCACCAGTCGCGGCTGCACCGCTGGCTGCATCTACTGCATCAAACATGTCAGCTACCAGGCCGGTTTGCGGCTGCGCAGCCCGGAAAACATCATGGCCGAAATTCGCATGTTGTATGATCTGGGGGTGCGGTACATCCATATGTACGCTGACCTGTTCACCGCCAACCGCGATCAGGTGATGGGTATCTGCCAGTTGATTATTGACAGCGGCCTGAAAATCGGGTTCACCTGCAACAGCCGGGTGGACTATGTTGACCAGGAAATGCTGGAAATGATGGCAAAAGCGGGCTGCGATGTTATCTCTTGGGGGATTGAAAGTGCCAACGAAGAAATCCTGAAAAAAGCGCGCAAAGGCACTATCCCGGAACGTGCCCGCCAGAGCGTGACCTGGGCGCATTCGTTTGGGATGCGCAACCTGGGGTACTTCATTGTTGGGCTGCCGGGGGAAACCCGCGAGACCATCCAGGAAACGATTGATTTCAGCAAGACGCTGCCCCTCGATCTGGCGATTTTCCACATCGCCGCGCCGTATCCAGGGACGCCGTTCTTCTTCATGGTGATGGAGAACAACTGGTTTAAACCGGGGACGCGCTGGGAGCAGGTGGATATGGATCAGTCTACGGTGCTGCAATACAGTAACCTGAGCGCCGAAGAACTGGTGAGTGAAGCCCGCCGCGCCATGCGCGAGTGGATGTTCCGTCCCGGCCCGGTTATCACCTATCTGAAATCCATGCGCAATCTCGGCGCGCTGCGTTCGGCCATCAACGTCGGGATGCAGCAAGTGAAGTGGACACTGTTTCCGAACAGCGACATGGCACGTTAATGGACTTTTAGGGCAATACTTGTAACAACTCCGTCCGTAACCTGAATGCGATTGTTGCCCAGCAGCGCGGCCAGCAGGCGGTTAATGGTGTTTTCTGGCAATTGCCAGAAAACATCCACACCATACGCCAGGATTTCTTCATAAGCTGGTCGTGCCTGGGCGATTGAAATATCCTCGATCTTTAGTCGGCGTTGCTGATCACTCAAATGTCTCTGTAGCGTTTGCAACCGGGCATCAGCTTCTTGGATAAGCTGCGCCAGAATATGCTGCGAAGCTGGTGGTGTATCAGCTCGCTGGATTAAGAGATTAGCGATCCGACGTTCAGCTTGAGTAATTTCTTCTTTGATGGCGTCAATCTGATATTGAGGATTACTCATAGATCGGGGCTGGAAATGCTGTGGATCAGCTTGAACAATCATTTCGCGCAAATGGGTATCGAACCACCGCTGGATAGCTTTTTCGTTGATTGAGCGCTTGGTGCAGGCGCAGTCAAAACGCTTTTCATATCGGTAACGCGGTGACTTTGAATCACACATGTAAAGTACTGTGCGATGCTTGTAGCCTGCTGGTCTCCGCACCATGCGGTAGCCGCAGTGGCCGCAGATAATCAGCCCGGTAAACATATAAGCGCCCCCAGTTCGCGCGCGGCCTACAAGAATATCATGCCGCCGCCGCAATTCCGCTTTGACCTGCTCCGCCAAGTCACCAGTGTACATGGGTTCAAATTGATTACGGAAAACGGTGATACCTGGGGGTGTCGGTTCGCTTTCATCGAATGCCCAAATACCATATCGACATCTTTGACCAAGCGCTGTATGCCCCCAGAAAACGGGGGAGTACATGATCCGCCACAGTGTTCGATGCGGAATCGGGCGACCGGTTGTCGAGGCGTGACCATACTGCTCGAACAAAACGAGTGACAGACGCAGCCAGGGCATGTTTTCCTGAACGAGCAGGTAAGCGACATCCTCCCAGAGGCGGCGCTTATTTTCGTCCACTTCAACGGCGCAGACTTTGCCGCGTTTGTCTCGGACAACCCGGTGAGACATCAGGACATGGCCCGTGCCTGGCAATCCTTGCTCGATGAGTTTGTCACGGCCCTTCTTGGCGCCGTCCCGCAGCCACTTCATTTCTTTCTGCGTGGTATAGCCTTTCACCATCGCAAAAATATCGGCATTCGTAGCGTCCACCCAACCATCATTGAAGGAGTAGATACGCGCCCCGCAGTCCTCAATAACACTTTCTACAATGTAATGGAGAAGGGAGGCTTTCCGCGCGAAACGGTTGGAATCCCGACAAATCAGAACGTCAAAATCGCAATTCTCCAGGTGACAAATCAGCCGATCAAAGGCATCTATCCCTTTGATGCGAGCATCTGCCGCCAGCTTATCCAGTGTTTTATATTCCCGCGAGTGGCCGGGGACTTTGAGGACTTCAACAACTGTCCACCCCTCACGACGACATAAGGCCAGTGCGTCATCCACCTGCGCGGGGAGGCTGTATTTCTCATCTTCGTTGGCTTGCTGCGTGGTGGAAACCGCAGCCCAAATCAAGGCACGTAATCCCATTCGACACCTCAAAACCGTTCACATGTTCTAAAAATGCACGGGTATAATCTCGGTGTCGAAGCACGTATTCCCTCCGACAAACCGCCAGGACTGCGACCATCAGCCCTGGCGGCGTGCTTTTTTCACCCGGTTGATATCGGGTGTTTTATTTTCTCTTTACTCCCATTCCTCATCAATACAATTGTAGAATAAATGGTCTGCCTTGTACCTACGCTAAACCACCTTCTAACCTACTATTTAGTAGGCCTGTTGGAAAGTCGTGTAAACTCCGTATTACTTGCGCGATTTGGAATGTTACAATGCTGACGGAACAT
>DATALK010000695.1:0-10125 GCA_036261085.1 Phototrophicaceae bacterium
CCATGTTGGAAAAAGATGTGTGAGTCACCGAGTCCATGATAAACGGCACTTGGGCTTATATGGGAATGCTTTTCTGGCGCTATAATTGCTGGTCACGACAAAGCCGATTAAGCTATTAAATGGAATAGACCTATGACCACCATTAACTACGCTCAACGTCAGGAAAAACTGCGCCAGATTGCCGGGGTGGACGCGGTTTTAATCGTCCCTGGCGCCAACCTGCATTACTTCACCGGCCTGGATTACCATGTCTCGGAGCGCCCGATTATTGCCGTGTTCACCGCCGATGGCAGCTTTTCCGTGATTGTGCCGGAACTGGAAGTCGCCCGCCTGAATGCGCGGCCTGAGCTGGAAGCGCGGCCCTTTGCCTGGTCGGACACTACCGGTTACGCGGGGGCTTTCCAACAGGCAGTGGATGAACTGGGGTTACGGGGCAAGACCCTCGGCGTGGATGGCCTGACCATGCGCGTGACCGAATGGCTGGCGTTCCTGGACGTTGATCCATCACTCCGCGTTAAACGCATTGAGCGCGATTTGATTCAGATTCGCGCCATTAAGACGCCGGAAGAAGTTGAATGGATGCGGCAGGCCATTCAATTAAGTGAACAGGCGTTAGCGAATGTGCTGGCTTGGGTACAACCGGGTGTCACCGAACGGGCCATCGCCGAACGGTTGACCAGCGAATTGAAAGCGTTGGGCAGCGGCGGTCATGCGTTTGAACCGCTGATTCAGAGCGGCCCAAACAGTGCTTTACCGCATGGGAATGTCACGGATCGCGTTTTGGGCGCGAACGATTTTCTGCTGATGGATTTCGGCGGCACGGTCAATGGTTATCCGGCGGACATCACGCGCACGTTCTGCCTGGGGACGCCCACGCCAGAGATGCAAACGATTTATGCCACCGTGTTAGCCGCCAACGAAGCGGCCCGCGCAGTGGCGGTTCCCGGTGTGCCGATGGGCGCGGTGGATAAAGCCGCGCGCGATGTGATCGCTGCCGCCGGGTATGGCGACTACTTCTTTCACCGTACCGGACACGGCCTGGGCTTAGATGTTCACGAGCCGATTCCGCAGATTGCGGCTGGCGTTGCGGCGGTACTTGAGCCGGGGATGGTGTTTACGATTGAGCCGGGAATTTATCTGCCGGGGCTGGGCGGGGTGCGCATTGAAGATGATGTGCTGGTTACAGCGAACGGTTTAGAAGTGTTGACTAGCTTTCCGCGCCAATTAAGCCCGGGCTGAGCAAATTGAAAATAGCGGTGGTAAAAGCGGGGGGGAACGCTTTTACCACCTGGCTGCCGCATGAATTAGGGCGGCGTCGAATAAAGCAAAAGGCAAGTAAGGTGAAACCGGATGCCAGCTTACGAAGCCTGTGAAACCGTTTGGCCCAGATACGCGGCGACGGTACTCAAGAGTTCGCTTTTCATCACCGGTTTGGCAAGATAACCGTCACAACCGGCGGCAATACAGTGTTCCCGATCACCGTGCATGGCGTTGGCGGTCAGGGCGATTACGGGAATCCAGGCCATCTGTGGGGAGGCTTTTAGCCGGGCAGTGGCTTCCAGGCCGTTAATATCCGGCAGGTTGATGTCCATCAAAATGAGGTCCGGCTGCTCACGGGCGGCAATCGCCACACCCGTCAAGCCTTCTTCGGCTTCCAGCACTTCATAGCCAGCACTCATGAGGATTTTCTTAACCAGCCGCATGTTTTGCGGGTTGTCTTCGACATACAATATTTTGGCGGCCATGCTTCCCTCACCTTGGTTGTGTTCTCAATTCTTTCGCTTTGTTAAGTTAATTATCTGCCAATCGTTTGTAAAAGTCAACTCAATAGCATGGAGATTTCATAAATTTATTCCGAAGATGTAATTTACTATTTAATGGCCGAAAGCTATCCATCCCTTGTTTCCTGACGCAGGAAAGTTTATTATTGAGACTTCGTTTCATTTAGGTGACTCCATGGACATTATTCAACAAATTTTCCTCGAACCACTTAATTGGGCCTTTATGCAGCGGGCTTTAGTCGCTGCCGTGTTAATCGGTATTGTCAGCGGCGTGATGGGTGCGTATGTGGTCACACGCGGTCTGGCCTTCCTGGGCGACGCCCTGGCGCATAGTATTCTTCCTGGCGTGGCGATTGCCTTTTTGACCACTGGCAGCAGCGGGGCGTCCCTGCTTTTCGGGGGACTGGCCGCCGGAGTGCTGTCGGCGCTGGGCATCGGTTTTTTAACGCGCGGGGGGCGTATGGCCGAAGATACCGCCATCGGGATTGTGTTTGCCGGGATGCTGGCGCTGGGCATTGGGCTGATTTCTAGGGCGCAAAATTATGCCGTTGACCTGACTCACGTCCTGATTGGTAATATCCTGGCCGTCGGTGCGGACGACCTCAATCTGATTCTAGTCATCGGTCTGCTCATTCTGGTAGTCGTGGTTTTGCTCTACAAAGAACTGCTGGTGGTGTCGTTTGATCCGGTGTTGGCTCAAACGCTGCTCCTGCCAGGGGAAACGCTGCGGCTGATTTTGTTGGTCTTATTAGCGATAACGATTGTGATTGGGGTGCAGGTCGCGGGGGTGGCACTGGTGGCCGCCATGCTGGTGACACCGGCGGCGACGGCACGCTTTTGGGTCAAACGAATGCACCATTTGATGCTGGTCGCGGCGGGCCTGGGGGCGATCAGCGGCGTGGTCGGGCTGTATCTGGCGTGGCATCTGGAAATCGCGGCCAGTGCGGCCATTGTGCTGACCATGACCGCACTGTTTGGGGTAGCGTTTTTCCTAACGCCGGGCAAAGGTTATCTGTGGTCACTGCTGCGGCGCAGCGCCCACACGGCATAGAATTCAATAATTTATTTTATAGAGTGATACTTAAAAGGAAGGTTAAACCACAAAATCCTGACGAATAATTCAGAAAAGGTGGTATTATAGCTACATCCACTTCTTTTGACGTAATAAAGTCAAAATGATAAAATGGAAAGTCGAAAGCTAATCGAATCTCGACCTGAAGGGGGGACATTGTGGCCCGTTTTCGCTTTTCCTACTCTATTCTCCTGCTCGTTTCATTTTTCATCTTATCTGTCTACCCTCACAATGTTGTCCGCGCCGCCGATTTTGTTGTTAATACTGTAGCTGACGACAATGACCTTGATTTTCCGTATCCTGGTGGTGTATCTGACGGTAACTGCCTGACGGTTGCCGGGAAGTGTAGTTTGCGCGCGGCCATTCAGCAGGCCAATCAATCAGGTGGGGCCAGTATTGGCTTTAATATTGTCGGCGGCAGCCTTCTTCTCAGCCAATCACTCCCCGCGCTGCTTGCTCCCATGACGATCAGCGGCGGCGGTTCAGCGGTGATGCTGGATGGAGCGCTGATTAACAGTAACTACCCGGCTTTTGATCTAACCGCCAGCGGCAGTACCATCAGTAATCTTTCCATCATTAATTTTGGCATGGGCATTCGGGCGGTTAACTCCAGTAATCACACCATTGCAGGTAATCGGCTCGGCGTCGGGGCCGATGGAAATTCCCCGGCAAGTCGCGCTGGGTCAGATGGCATTTATCTGAGCAACAGTTCCAATAACCAGATTGGCGGTAGCGGCGCTGCGGGAAATGTCATCTCTGGTTATGGCAATGCCGCTATTTATCTTTATGGCGGTAGCGACAATCTGATCCAAGGCAACTACCTCGGAACCAACATCAGCGGCACAACCAGTATCGAGAATGCCTACGGCATTACGATGTCTTATAATAATATCCGCACGTCCGTTATTGATAATGTAATCTCCGGCAATCGAATAACAGGGATTGTCACTTCCCTGTCGGCGGGACAGCATACCATTAAGGGCAACCGTATTGGCACCAATGCTGCTGGAACTGCCGCACTGCCGAACGGGGAAATGGGTATTATGGCTGGGGACAATAATGTGATTGGTGGTCCACGGGTGGCTGACCGGAATATCATTTCTGGCAATGGAAAACATGGCATTTACCTGGGCGCGAACAATACCGTTTTGGGGAATTATATTGGCGTCAACTTGACTGCCAAGAGCGCCATCCCTAACGGCTACTCCGGGATTTATGTTGGTGGTAATGGCAGTACCATCGGCGGCATCGCTGATGGCGAAGGTAATGTAGTTTCCGGCAATACAGAATATGGTATCTATATCCAGTTATATGGCACGACGGTTCAGGGCAATTTCATCGGCACGGGAGCTTCCGGCACACCCGCGATAGGCAACGGTCTGGGTGGTATTTTGGTGTCCAGTGAAAACAACACCATCAGCCACAATTTTATTGCGTTTAACCAGGCGAATAAGACCCCAACGGTTTATTATGGGCATGGGATCGAAATTTACAGTTTTGCCAAAAACGCGATTCTCGGCAACACTATTTTTGCCAACGAGGGTTTGGGTATCAAATTTCAAAATAGCTATTCTAATCACAATCAGGCTGCGCCGGACTTGCTCTCGGCGGTGTTCGATACCAATGCCGTTACCGTGACTGGCAGTCTAACCAGTGCCGCCAGCAACACTTATCATCTCGAATTTTTTACCAACGGGGAGTGCGACCCTTCGGGTTATGGTGAGGGACAGATATTTCTGGGAACCAGCAGCCTTACCACTGAGCCAGATGGCACGGCGGCGCTGAATGTCAATTTGTCCAGCCCACTTCTAGCGATTGGGCAGTTTGTCACCGCTACGATCACCGACCCAGACGGTAATACATCTGAATTTTCGGCTTGTACCCCAGTTACGAATCCGGCTCCGGGCCTGACACTGGTCGCTCCGGTTGATCAATCCACCACCAGTAATCGCCAGCCAACCTTTACCTGGAACGGCATCACCGGCGCCACCGCTTATGAAATCCAGCTTGGCCGCACCAATCCCCCCACCGAAATGGTGGTCGAAACCGCTACTACCTACGTTCCGCCAGTTCCCCTGCTGATGGATACTTATTATTGGCGGGTGCGCGTCCAGGGGGATACCGACTGGAGCGAAACCTGGAGCCTTACCATCAACGCTCCCACAAATGCCGCACCGGAACGCAATCTGATTACGATAGATCGTCCGACTTTGACCTGGGCAACTGTCGGTTGGGCTGAACAGTATGAAATTGAGATCAGCAGCAGCCCAACCTTTGCCGCTGGCGCTGTCTATTATCTTCAGGAAAATGTGGGTAATATGCTGGCTTACACGGTTCCTGAAGGCCAGGAACTCGCGGACGGAGTTTATTACTGGCATGTTCGGGCGTTAGCAGTTGGGCGTATCGGAGCCTGGAGTATCACCGAACCATTAGCGGTTGATTTGCCATAAAAAAAGCAATAATAGGACTCGCCATTGTTCGAGTCCTATTATTGGCGACGCGAAATTTGCGAGAAAGCACCACCTGCTGTAATGACATGGTGTTTTACAACGGGTGTCTGGTGATATAAATCGCTCCGACGAAAATTCGTTACCGGACAAGCGCCGCCGCCGGGAAATCAGTCGTACCACTCCGGCGCTTTCTTGAGTGTCGGCCACTGCCACCCGTCATGCCCAAAAACGACCAGCGCGATTTGCTCTCGTTCCACCAGATCAAGCAGTTTTTGCGTGCTGGCGCGCAGCTGCTCGGCGTTGTCATCCCCTGGCCCCGCCGGACGCTCCGGCGTGAACAGCCGTTGCAGCATGACTGCATCTATCGGTAACAGCACGAGGCCGGTTTGCGGCAGGCGCACCAGCACCGATTGGTGACCGGGGGTGTGGCCGCTGGTTGCCAGCAAGGTCAGACCGGGCAGCAGTTCCGTATCGCCGTCTACCAGCCGATAACGCAGCGTGGGGTGATCCCAGTACGGGCGCGCTGCCGCAAAACGCGGTTGGCCGCCCCGCGCGGCTTCCATTTCCGCCCGCTGAACCACCACTTCTGCCCCCGGAAAAGCCTCATTGTAACCCACATGGTCAATATCAAAATGCGAACAAATCAGCAGGTGAATGTCCGCCGGTTGCAGGCCGATCAGGCCAAGCTGCGCGATGACGTTGGTTTCAATGGCGGCGGGCGGCATTCCAGGCGGCGCATAATGCGGCGGGAGGCCGCTGTCAATCAAAATATTTGTGCCGTCGCTCATCTGCACCAGATAACAGCCGAGCGCCATTTCTAAAGTTCCGCTGGGGAGGGGAACGCTGCTGGCCCCTAACTGGAGCAGGTAAAGCCGCTGGGGGACGATGCCGGTCATGGGTTCATCCTTTGGTTAGGTGAGACTGCCAAAACCGACTATAACAGTCTTTAGGCGCGAAAACTGGCACAAAAGTTACAGACAAAGCCGCCACTTTGTGTTAGGCTGAAAGTTGAGCCTCAAATCTCCCATTCCTGGCTTCTGAACCCCAACAGCAGATGTAAATATAAACGGCTCAACCGGGATTGGTTGAGCCGTTAGTCGTTAAACCCCAAAGAACGAAAATTTTATGGACGCTGCCATTGGCGGCGCGCCAGCAGCAAGCCAGCGGCAGCCAATCCTAAACCGACAGCGCCCAGCAGCAACCAGCGCAGGAACGGCGTTTCGCCGGTCTCCGGCAGGCATTCCACGCTGAGAATCCGACCCTCGGCGCTGGGGCCGCCCACGATGTTGGCCGGGTTGGTTTGACTTTGCCCATCCACGACCCAACGCTTTGACGATCCGCGCCATAAACACCCGCCGATCACTGCCTTTCAAGACTTACACTGTTTCCCGATACGTCGCTTTCACCTCGTCAGTGAGTTCCATGGCTGTTCCCGCTTCTCAGATACCTGTTAGTTTACCGCCTCTCTGGCGACTTTGAAAACTGGAAAAGCCTTATACCGCTACCCGCTGGCTGCGGCTGGTATTTATCAATCGGGAACGCTTAAGTTCCGCCATTTCGGGTGCGCTGGGGATGGATTAAACTCAATTTCATCTATAAAATTCTGGGAATTGAATGAACAACATGGATGGGGCGGCCCTGTCCCTCCACCGCACCTCTCAGACAAAAACACTGGGCGGGTTTCTGACTCGCCCCGATGGATTATAGGATGTAAAAGGCAGCATGGCCTCGCGCAAAAATCACTACTATCTTCTCAGCCTCGGCTGTTCCAAAAATACCGTTGACTCGGAAAGTATCGCCCAGGTGTTAAGCCAGAACGGGCTGCACGGCGTTGGCAGCGCGCGTGAGGCCGAAGTGTTGATCGTCAACACCTGCGGCTTTATTGACGCGGCCAAACAGGAATCCATGAACGCGCTGCGTGAACTGGTGGCCGACAAACGCAAACATCAACTGGTCATCGCCGCTGGCTGTTTGTCCCAGCGCTATGGGGCAACCCTGGTGCAGGAAGTGCCGGGGTTGGATGGTGTCATCGGCACGCGCCGCTGGATGGATATTTTTGATCTCGTGACCCGCCTGCGCGAACGCCAGCACCCCGAACCGCTGTATCATCTGCCCACCGACGCGAACGTGGTTGGCCTGGACGAACGCGGCGTTTTACGCGCCAGTGTCCAGGGGGCCAGCGCGTATCTGAAAATCGCGGATGGCTGCCGCCGCCCGTGTGCTTTTTGCGCGATTCCCACAATCAAGGGCACAGCGGTGAGCCGCCCGGTTGAGTCTATCGTGCAGGAAGCCGTGCGGTTGCAAAAAATGGGCGTTAAAGAACTGATTCTGATCGCCCAGGACACCACCGATTACGGCTACGATCTCGGCTTAAAAGATGGGCTGGCGCATCTGCTGGACAAAATTGTGGAAGCCGCGCCGGACATCCCCTGGATTCGCGTGATGTACGCCTATCCGGGGTATGTGACGCCCACCCTGATGGAAACGATGGCAAAACATCCGCAAATTCTGCCGTATCTGGATATTCCCTTGCAGCACGGCCACCGGGACACACTGCTGCGGATGAAACGTCCGGCCAAAGTTGAATGGGTGTATGACACCATCGGCCAACTGCGGCAGATGATGCCTAAGCTGTGTGTGCGCACGACGTTTATTGTCGGCTATCCCGGCGAGACCGACGAAGAATTTGACGGGCTGATGCAGATGGTGCGGGATTTACAGTTTGACCGCGTCGGTGCGTTCCAATACTCGTATGAAATCGGCACGCCCAGCGCGACGCTGTCCGATCATGTAGATGATGCCGTCAAACAAGCGCGTTACGAACGGTTAATGGAACTTCAGCAGGGCATCAGTCTGGCAAAAAACCAGAGTTTTGTCGGCCAAACGCTGGATATTTTGGTGGAAGGTCACGGCGTCAGCGAAGATGAAAACGGCGAACCCACCGGCGATCCGATCACGCTAGGACGCAGCTACCGGGACGCGCCAGAGATTGATGGGTATGTGCTGGTCGAAGGTGAACTGCCCGTAGGTGAAATTGTGCCGGTACGGATTACCGGGGCGACCACTTATGACCTCATCGCTACGCCGGACACCCGCGCGCCACAGGTGATTCAGCCGGGGGTGATCTACGGCGACGGTATGATTGACCTGGACAGCTTGAAATAACTGCCAGTTCATTTCCTGTGCTGACGGCTTCACAGCGTATTTTACCGGGCAATTATCGGGGTTGCCCGGTACTTTGGTTTGAATATTCATTATAGGAAACAGAGTCAGCCTTAAGATATAATGAGATCATTAAGTTTCGTTATATTGTTTAAATGCGACCATGCCATTCCTCAAAGTTTTTCTGGCTTCGTTCCCCTGGCGGCCCTTCAAGCAGTCCTTGCGGTCTATAATTGAGCCGCTGCCGACAGTCCCAGAGGAATATCGTCCCCAGTGCCGGTTGCTGGCAGCACTGCTGCTCAGTCTGTCCGGCGTGTTTATGGTATCGCTGCCCCTGTTTCTGCTGATGAATCCCGGCATGGCCGGGGCCGATGCGCGCCTGTTGGGGCTGGTCCTGGGCATTCTCCTGACTATCGGTTTGTCCCAATTCAGCCGGAGAGGTTATTACCAATCGGTCATCAACACCGTGATCGTGGCGGGCAGCGTTATGATTTTTATGGGGGCGGCGCTGTCTCAGGACGCCAACGAACAGCTTATCATTCTGCAAAACCTGATTATCCCGATGTTGTTTGCCGCCCTGTATCTGTCCGGGAAAGCGGCGGTACTGGTTCTCGGTCTGCAATTGATTTGTCTGACGCTGGTCGCGCCGCTGACACCCACCATCACCGCGCAACTGGCCTTTTCCCAATTTCGCTTTCATCTGGGAGCCGGGACTTTACTGCTGTTGATGGCCCATTTTTACCGGCGAATGCACGCGGCGCAGGAAGCGTACCGTGCCGAGCAGGATGCTCGTTACCGGCTGGCCGTCGAAAATGCGCAGGATGCCGTTTATACGCTGTCGCCGGAAGGCAAAATTACCTCGCTGAATACCGCCGCCGAAACGATCAGCGGTTGGCCGGTAGCGGAGTTGCTGGGACGACCCTTTGCCGAACTGGTGCATCCCGATGATTTACCGCTGGCCGCCGCTCTGTTTCAGGAGTCACTGACCGGTAAAAAACAACCGCTCTTTGAACTTCGGCTGCGGGCGAAATCCGGTTGTTATTTCCAGGCGGAACTCCACAGCAGTCCGGTGATCCAGCGGGGACAGGTCGTCGCCACGACGGGCGTTATCCGCGACATTGATGAGCGCAAACGACTGGAAGCGGAACTCCGCCACAGCGAACAATTATCACGGACGCTTATTCAACACTTCCCCAATGGAACAGTGCTGTTGTTTGACCACGAAATGCGCTTCCAACTGGTCGGCGGCGAAACCATGACTCAATTGGGTTTATCGCCGGAGACGCTGGTCGGGCAACCCCTGGCCGCGTCGCTACCCCCCCGACCTGGCCGAATTGTTTGAGCCGATGGCGGCAGCGGCCTTAGCGGGAAATGAAGTTGTTCAGGAAGACGGTATCAACAACTATCACTATTGGACGCAGGTAGTGCCGATCAAAAATGAGCAGGGGGCGGTGATTGCCGGGATGGCGGTTAGCCAGAATATTACCCGCCAAAAGCAGGCGGAACACCGGTTCCGCACCATGTTTGAACATTCCCCGGATGCGATCTTTATCCTGGACTCGGCAACGACCCTCATCGAAGACTGCAACGAAGTTGCCTGCCGGATGAATGGTTATACCCGCGAAGAACTCATTGGTCAGCCAATTAAAATACTGAACAC
>DATALK010000698.1:0-14541 GCA_036261085.1 Phototrophicaceae bacterium
TAGATTACCAGAAATTCCGCACAATTTCGAGCAGAAATGTCTGATCTTGATCTTGTTTATTATTCTCTCAGAATCGTGTCCGTGTCAATTTGTGCGCGCTGCAACCGGCCACTGTAATCCACGTAAACCGCCTTCCATTCGGTGAAGGTATCCAGGGCGGTTTGTCCGGCTTCGCGCATTCCGTTCCCGGTGCCGCGCGTGCCGCCAAAGGGGAACTGGATTTCCGCGCCTGTCGTGCCGTGATTGATATACACGATGCCAGTGGTCAAGTCCCGGATGGCGCGGAAGGCGGCGTTTACATTTTCGGTAAAGATGCTGCTGGACAGACCGTAAGCGACCTGATTGTTAACTTCGATGGCTTCTTCTAAGGATTGCACTTCGAGGATGGACAGCACCGGGCCAAAAATTTCTTCGCGGGCAATCCTCATGGTGGGCGTGACCTTATCAAAGAGGGTCGGTTGGTAGAAGAAACCTTTGCCGTCCAGCGGGTCAGCGAAGCCACCGCCGAGCAGCAAGGTTGCGCCTTCATGTTTGCCGATTTCCACATTCTCGTGAATGCCCTCACGGGCGGAACGGCTGACTACCGGGCCAACCTGAACACTTTCGTCAATGCCATAGCCGACTTTTAAGGATTTAACTTTTTCATACAGCGCTTCGACCAGCCGGGGTTTGATGCCCTTTTGCACTAGCAGGCGGCTGGTGGCCGTGCAGCGTTGGCCGGTAGTGCCGAACGCGCTCCAGGTGGCGGCTTCAACGGCCAGTTCCAGGTTGGCGTCATCCATGATGATAATGGCATTTTTTGCCGCCCAATTCCAGGCTGACTTTTTTGCCCATCTGCGCGGCCTGACCGTACATCCGGTAGCCAACTTCAGTGGAGCCGGTGAACGAAATTACGCGCACGTCAGGATGGGTTGCCAGTGCGTTGCCAACCGAGCCGCCGGGGCCGAGGATGACATTTAAGACGCCAGGGGGCAAACCGGCATCCTGAAAAACCCGCACGAATTCCGCGCCGAGTTTAGGCGTATCGGAAGCCGGTTTAAACACGACGGTGTTTCCGGCAATCAGCGCCGGTAAGGATTTCCAACTGGGGATCGCAATCGGGAAGTTCCAGGGGGTAATCAGACCCACCACGCCCGCCGGATCACGGAGCGCCATACCAAATTTATTCGGCATTTCTACCGGTGCGGTATAACCCAGCAGTCGGCGGCCTTCACCACCCATGTAAAACGCCATATCAATGGCTTCCTGCACGTCGCCGCGCGCTTCAGCGATGACTTTGCCCATTTCCTGCACCATGAGTTGGGCCAGTTGCTCTTTGCGTTCCATCAGCAGTTGGCCGACACGGTAAAGGATTTCGCCGCGCCGGGGCGCAGGTGTTAAGCGCCAGTTTTGAAAGGCTGCTTTGGCCGCGCCGACAGCAGCGTTAACATCCGCCGCGCCGCTTTTAGCAATTTCGCCCACGACTTCTTCTGTCGCCGGATTCAGGCTGGCAAAGGTGTCACCGGACTGGGCTTCACACCACTGGCCGCCGATATAATTTTTGACTAATTCAGCCATAACGAGCTACTTTCCTTATGGAGCAATAGTTAATATACGCGGTACTAACGGGGTCAAACTGACTGCCGAGTATACGGAGGGACTAGGGGTTTGTCAAGAAATGCACAAATGCCGATCAGCAAAATTAGGGCAGAATCGCTACCGGGAGGGCAAAGGTAAAGAGGCTGCCTTTGCCCTCTTCACTTTTGACCTGAACTTTGGTTTGGTAGCGTTCCAGGATAAAACGGACAATTGCTAGGCCGATGCCCATACCACCGTAACGCCGGGTGGTGGAATTGTCTATCTGGTAAAAGGAGTCAAAAATCTTTTCGATTTTATCCGGAGCAATGCCAATACCGTAATCTCGAACCGTGATGGTTACAAAATTGTTGTGGACGGCGGCGCTGACCTCAATTTCTTCCTGGCTGAACTTTAAGGCGTTGTCCAATAGCAGTTGCAGGATGATGCTCAAGCCCTGTTTGTCGGCCAGTACTGGCGGTAGATCGCGCGGGATGTGTACCTGAATCCGATCCATATGGCCTTTGTGTTCCCAACTCCGGCGTAAATTTCGCTGTGCGTACTGGATACTCTCGCTGACCTGCACCGGTACAAGCGCCTGGACTTCCATGCTTTCGTTTAATAGCTCGTTCAGCAGGGTAATATTACGAACTGCTGCTTCCAGGCGCGCCGTCGCTCCCGTCGCATACTCAATCAGTTTATTGTCACGACCCACGTCTTCGGCCAGCATGGCGACGGCGGATTTAACCTGAAGCAGTGGCGTTTTTAATTCATGAGAAACATTGCGGACAATCGCATTTTTTAATAAGTTGACTTCGTCGGTCAGGTTGCGCTGGCTTTCAATATGGGTTTGCAGGCGGGTGTTTTCCTGGTGCAGGGCGTTATTCGCGGCCTGCATCTGGTGATTGGCCGTCCGCAGGCTGAGAAAACTACGGAGCTGATGGGCAAAAAAATCAAGCGATGGCGGCAGAATCAGCACATCAGCGGGTAGATCAGCAGGATTAGGGGTGGTTAGATTCCCAACGGCCACCAGCAGCGGGCGCTGCTCTGGCTCAACCTGCTGGCACACCGCACTAAAAAATTTCAGGCCCGCATCACAATCGCCAGAAGTAATTAATACATCCAACTGGCGCGTTTCCAGCAACGTCCAGGCATCATCGAAACTGTAAACCATCGTGGCTTCCAGGGACAGTTGATGGAGTTGTTGGGAGAGCTGTGGCAACCACGCCGGGGGAGTTTCCGTTAGCAACGAGATAATGTTTGGAACGTGACCGTTCCCAGGTGACAGAACCATGACCAGACCTTTAGATTTGTTAGGACTGCCTGAATCCATCTTAGCACAGACTGCTGTGGGGACAAAGTTATAAATTCATTACGTGCAGCGCCCAATGGTCTGGCACAGTTGGTTGAGGTGTAAGCGATCATGCTGCGCCGTGAAGTGGGCCATTTCCAGCAGTGTAGTAAGGCCAAAGATGCTGTGGCGCGCGGGGCGCAGCCAATCGGCAGGCTGGAGTTGGCGGAGCCAATCGAGGGTTTCCTGGCGTTCCTGAGCAAATTCACGAGCAATGGTAAGGCCGTCGCTGCCGCAGTCGGCGACATCATGCGGCCCTGGCGGTGGGGCGACAATAAAGGGATTGTCTGCCGCCAGAATCCGTTCTAAGCGGGCGCGGTGGGTGCTGGATTCACTGGCTACCAGATGGCAGAGAATCTGCATCGGCGACCACTCATCCGGTTCGGGGTGCTGCCGCCAGCAGTAGGGGCGGGCGCTGGCAAGAATACCAAACAGCGCGCCTAGATTGCCGCGCATTTCCGGCTCAATCATCTCTGGGGTGAGCGGTGATGGGGCCAGCGTTTCAAGCCAATTGGTGGTTGTGACGGCACTGAAAAAATCATTGAGTGTGCCACTGGTGGCGGTCTGTGGTGCGTTAAGTTGATAAGTGTGCAGGCCCAACCGCCGCGCCCACACAATGACATTTTCAAGATTGCTGCTGACAATTACGGCCTCGTCGGGTTCAATGCCCATGCGAGCAATCACTTCCGCATAGAAGGCAGTATCGGTTTGAGCAAAGTGCATTTCGTTGGTTGTGACCAGCCCGTAATTGTCCAAATCGTCCGGCAATCCTGCCCCGGCCAACCGCTCCTGGATAGCATTTGTTGGGTAAATCGGTTGGGTGATAATGGCTATCGCGTAGTTTTGCTGCCGCAGATGATCTAGCAGCCGCCGCGCTGCCGGAATAGACAGAGGCGGCTCATGGAGCAGCGGATAGGCTTCCTGATGAAAACGCCGCAGCCCCTCCTGAATTTGAGCGATGGGGCTGCCAGTCTCGCGGCAGATAACCTCGGCGATCAAGTCGGCGTTGGTTTGCTGCCCATCCCGAAAACCCGCCAATGCCTGGACCGCCATTGGCAACACCTTCAAAAGATCATTGCGCCGCCACTGCTGGTTGAGATAGTCAGCCAGCAAGCGGACATAAGCGGCGGCAAAATCGTCGTTCGCTTCCCACCGCGTCAGGCTGTCCAGGTCAAGCAGAATGGCCTTAATCATTGTCGTCCGCGCCGAGCGCTTTATAGAAAATGTCCAGTCCCGGACGTTCGGCATTACACTTTGGACAGCCAACATAAGCATCTTCAATCGCAATCCGATGTTTCAGGCAGGACGCCGTAACTTCCATCTGGCGGCCCAGGCCGAGCAATCGGGGTTTGATGGTCAGCTTCAAATCCAAATCCGGGCTGGCATTGGCGTTGAGAATTTCCGGTACGGGACACAGCGCGCAGTAATTAGGTCGCCAGGGCATGGACTGCGGGTTCGTCTGCACTAGGCGGCATTCCTGAACTTCGCGGCCCCGATGATAGTCTTCGTAATAATAGCGGCATTCTTTGCCAGCAGGTGTGCGCATGATAACCTCGTTATCGTGACTCGGCAGCGCCGCGTTCTAACCAGGCTTTGGCGGCTTCCGGCAGTGCCCGTAACGCGCCCGACTGTTTGGTGCAATCTGGCAGCGCTTCCAGAAAACTCACGCCATACCCCTTGCTGACGACGCGGCGATCAAAAATGACCACAATCCCGCGATCGGTGCGACTGCGAATCAGACGGCCAAAGCCCTGTCGGAAGCGCAGGACGGCATCCGGCACGGCATAACTTTTGAAACCGTCCTGGTAAGTTTCCGAACGGGCGGCAAAAATCGGGTCGGTGGGTACGGCAAACGGCAGGCGGGCAATCACCAGTGCGCTTAAGGCTTCGCCGGGGACATCCACGCCTTCCCAAAAACTTTTGGTGCCTAACAGAACGGCCCGGTCAGCGGCTTTAAAACCATCGAGGAGTGCTTGCCGACTGCTGCCTTCCGCCTGATCGTAGACGGCGATATTCCCCAACGCCAACCGCGCACTGATGTTTTGCTTAGTTTGCTGCAAATGGGTATAGCTGGTGAATAATACCATCATGCGCCCATTCAGCGCTGCCGCCAGTTCGATTAAACCGCGTTCAAAGGCCTGCTGGTAATTCTGCTGTTCATTGGGTTCAGGCATGTCATTGGGGATATACAGCAGCGTTGAGTTGGCATAATCAAACGGCGATCCTAATTCCAGCGTTTCCGTGTGTTCCGCGTGCAGGCGTTCCCGGAGATAGTCAAAGCTGCCATTGGTGCGCAGTGTGGCGCTGGTCAGGATAACGGTATCTTTTTTTGACCACAAATGCTGTTCCAGCAGGGAACCGACATGCAGCGGTGCGCTGTTAATCGCCAGATTTGACCCATTTTGCCCGCTGCTCACCCAGTAGATGGCGTTGCTATCCGGTTCCAGGGTAAAAGCCGTAATTTGCGCGTGGATTTCATCCAGGTGGCGGGCTGCCGCGCCCGTGCCGCTGACGAGATCGGCATAGTTGGGAATGTCATATTCTGCTAACCGGGCCAAACCTTCATTTAAGCGACGCATGGCCTGACTGATGACCTCAAAAAATTCCTTTAAAGTCATCCAATCTTGCTGGTACTGGGCAAAAGCCGGTTGGGTTCGGTGCGATGGGATCACGCGCAGTTGCAGATTGTAATCGTTGGCGCGGCCACCATTGGTGGCGCTGGTGACAAACGCCTGTAAATCATTAAACAGCGCGCGGATATGCAGGCCCATCGCGCCGGTAGCGGCGCTGATATTGTGGACAAAGGCTTCCATCCGGCTCAGTTGTTTATCGGGAATATAGCTCCGAACGCTGCTTAACAGGTCACCCAAAAGCCCTTTGGCGGGGCCGCCCAGGTCGGCTAACCGGCGTTGCAGTGTAGCCTCATCGACCCGGAAGGTCAGGCTGCTGGTGGCGGCTTCTTCCAGATGATGGGCTTCGTCTACGACTACACACCGGTAATTGGGCAGTACGCCCCCGGTGTCGCTGGTGGTATCCGAGAGCAGCAGGGCATGGTTGACAATGAGCAGATGCGCCGATTCTGCTGCTTTGCGCGCCTTGTAGAAAGGACACGCGCCGCCCATGACCGCCTGACAGCGGTCTAAGGTGCAGCCCTCGTCTTCGGCGCTTAGGCGCAGCCAGATATTATTTTCCACCGGCCCGCGCAGCGAAATTTCGCCTTTGTCGCCGCTGCCACCTTCCAGCAGCCACACCAGGATTTTTGCCAGGGTGCGAAGTTCATCTACCTGGGTCGGGCGGCGGCGGCGGAGCGCCGCTAACCGGCGGGGACAGAGATAATTACTTCGGCCTTTAAAGACCGAGGCTTTAATGGGCAGATTCAGCGCCGTTTGCAGCGCGGGAATGTCTTTTTGGAGTAATTGTTCTTGCAGATTGATGGTGTTGGTCGAAATGACGACGCGCTGGTTATTCTGGTTGGCCCAGAGCATCGCTGGTAACAGATAGGCCAGCGATTTGCCCGTTCCGGTTCCTGCCTCCACCAGGAGATGCTGCTGGTGGTTGAGCGCCTTCGCTACCGCTTGCGCCATTTCAATTTGCTGCGGGCGTTCTTCGTACCCTGGCAGGTGTTCTTCCAACACATTGCCTGCACTCATCAAACGCGAAAGGGCGTCATTGTCCAGGGTGGACGTTGTTGTGCTGGCACGCAGTGGAACGGCATCTTCGGCGGGGCGGCCAAAAGCTGCGCTGATGTCCTGATCGGATAAGGCTGGCGGAACGGCGGCCCCGCGATGTTCATTCACGGCGGCTTCAAAGACGTGGCGAGCATCCCAATTTAGCCCCTGCGCTGCCATGTGAATTTCATACAGGGTGGGGTAGGGCAGGGCCAGCACTTTTTCCCACAGTTTCCAATACAGCAGTGCCGCCGCGCGGGCGTCATCAAGCGCCCGGTGCGCATGACTGAGATTAATGCCAAACTGAAGTACCAGGCTGCCCAGGTTGTAACGGGGAGTGCGCGGCAAAACCACTGATGCCAGATCATAAGTATCTACGCGCAGATTGTTTTGCAGAATGCCCTGGCGGTATAGAAAGCTCAGATCAAACCCGATATTGTGGCCGATAACGGGTAAATTCCCCGCGAAAGTACGTATGGCTGGGAGTACCTGCGCGATGGTCGGCGCGCCGATCACATCCTCATTGGTGATGCCGGTCAGGTTCGTAATGTTGGCGGGAATGGGGCGATCCGGGTTCACCAGCGATGAATATTCAGCCGTGATGACCCCTTCTTTGATCCGAACGGCCCCCACTTCAATAATGGTGTCCTTTTCCGGGTCGAGGCCAGTGGTTTCCAAATCAAGAGCGATGAGTTCGCCTCGCATGAGGGACTCCAATCTCAGTAATTAGCAAAGGAAGCGTTGATTTTGTTAACAAACCGGAATTATAGCATAACTTAACCGGTGAACCTACCAGCGGTTAAGCGAAAATAATACACCCCTAACCTTAATGGCTGGGGTGTACAAATGGGACAAAAATCAGCAGTGACAGTTAGCTGCTGGGAGTTGCTTCCGGTGTGGTTTCGACTGTTGGTTCCGCCGTGGTTTGCGGTGCGAGCGTGGCCTCGGCAGTCACTTCGGTTGTCGCTTCAACGGTTGCTTGCGGCACAGTCGTGGCCTCAGCCGTTGCTTCGCCCGTCGCTTCCGGGGTAACTTCCGGCACGGTGACAGCACGTTCGAAGGCTTGCAGCAGGGTGTCACGGATGGCGGGCAAATCGCCAAAGCCGATACCCATTAAACCAGCCTGTTCCAGCAGACTGTAGTTTTCGTCACTGAACATGAACCACAGAAGCGACTGGACTTCCGTCCGAACCAGGGCGGCTTCGCTGACAATCAGACTCAGGTTACTCGCTAACGGATAGGTTCCGTCAGCAATGGTTTCCGGCGCGGGCGCGACACAGCCGTTACCCGCGTCTACGCTGACAAGCTGGATATTGGGCTGATTATTGCCTAACACCTTTTGATAATCCTGCCAACTCATGTAGGTCAGGCCGCCTTCGACATTAGCAACGGCGGCGGCGCGGTACAGCACATCGGCATTGATTTCGGTATCTACCCGGATTGGCGTGCTGGTTCCGGCGGTTGCCAGCAGCAGCATATCCGCGTAAGTGTCACCTGTCGTGGGTGCAAACAGAACCATTTTGGTTTCAGGGAAATCCGCCGAGACCTGATTCCAGGTGGTGACCGTGCTGCCCGATTCAGCGCGCCAGGCAGTGGCGATTTGTTCCATTTTCAGACAGCTCAGGTACGGGCTGTTGGCATTGGCGACCAGGACGGCTGCCTGACGGCCTAATTCCACCGGCAGGGGGGTGATGTTGTTGGCCTGGCAGTTTTGCTGCTGTTCGTCACTTATGGCGCGAGTGGCAAAGACAAAATCCACCTCGCCATTGCACAGGCGGCGGAAACCGGCTGGTTCACCGGTCAACTGGGGGGTGATCGTCACGCCCTGGTAAGTGGCATTGAAAGCGGAGGTGATGCTTTCCAGGTAGGTTTTTCCACTGGCCGCGCCCGCAGTGGTGATCGCGCCGGTCAGATCGGCGGGAATCTGGAATTGGCCGTTGCCACGCCCAAACTGCCGTTCCTGAGTGCCTTCCAGGACGCCCAGATTAGTGGCATAAGCAGTTGTGGTTGGGGCGGTCAATCCCTGTTCGGCAATTACGGCAGCGGCCTGGTCGCTGGCGGCAAACGCCAGGACATCGTGCAGACCGGATTTTGTCAGGCTGGCACGGTTGGCATAAACGAATAACTGGCTGGCGGCGCTATATAACCGGCTTTCAACCGTATCCGCCGCTGGCAGGACGCAGCCGCCCGTTTCGGTGGTGTTGAGTTGTAGGATTTTTACACCTGTCCCAGCGGCCTCAGCGGCGGCCAGGGTGACAACGCCAACAGCGCCGTTGGTCTGGCTGACTGCCGCAACAATGTCGGTTTCTTGGCTCTCGAACGTCGCATCTTGACGGAGACCATCGCCACCAACGAGGCTGTCCAGGGTGGCAAACGCGCCGGTTTCCGGCTGGGGTACAAAGACCGTCAGCGCCATATCGGGATTATTAACATCCACCTGATTCCAGTTGATAATCTGATCCTGAGCGCTGGGCGCAAAAATGGTGTTCAGGTTGGCGCTGGTTAAACATTGGGCGTAGTCGGCTGCTGGGTTGGCAATCACGGCCAGAATTTGATGAGCGAGCAGGATTTCAACGGTATCCACACTATTGGCTGTGCAGGCGGTATCTTCGTCAGTGGAGATCGCCCGATTAGCAGTGGTGATGTCCGCTTGCCCCTGGCAAAACTGTTCAAAACCAGCGTTTGTGCCAGTGGTGGTTGCCGTCAGGTTAATTTCAGTGCCACTGGCTCCTACTACCGCCTCAAACAGCGGCATAACCATACCCGAACCCACTGACGATACCGGCTCACCCTCCTGAGCCAATAAGCTGATCGGGACGAGTAGGAGTGCAAGCAGGACAAAAATCCCGGCTCGTTGCCGCAACAATTTCATAGAAAATTCTCCTTGAGAAAGGGGATATTATACCAATTTTTATCATGACGATTGTACTCCGGCCTGCATAATTGTCCAGCCAGACTTTTGAGGTATCATCAATAAGCAGATACGCTGGTTTACCACGTGTCAACCTGAACAATGAAATTAAAGTCACCGCAAAGAGTTAACCATGAGTCGTCGGTCACAACGTATTCGCGCGAAAGCCTCTCAGCCAATTCCCGTTCCCAAACCGCCAATTGCGGTTCGACTGGCGCGTTGGATCGTGCATTGGCCGCGCCCGGTGCGGATTGTGGTCACGTTAGTTTTTGCGCTGGCGGTGACTCTGGCTTTTAGCCCGCTGATTGATGATATTTATCTGCGCTATTTTTTCCACCCATCCACGCGCGTTGTGCCATCGCTGGTGTCAGTTTTTGCCGGTTTATGTATGTACGTGGCCGGTTGGTTGGTGGTGGTGGGGACGGTGGATGAAGAACTGCCATCGCGGTTGGCCGTTTTGTTGTATGGTGTCTTCGGTCTGCTGGCGATTAGTGCGGTGCTGGTGATGCTGGTGTTTGGGTGGACAACCGGTAATAATCTAGGTTAGGATAAACACAGATGAACAAAACACTCCCTCTGCTCCTTGTTGTGTTTGGCGTTTTTTTTCTAGCGGGCTGCGGCCAGCAGCCGGCTCAAGTTGTGCCAACGTTGATGCCGACTTTACCACCGGCGGAACTCCCGACTCAAACCCCGCCGCCAACCCTGGCGCTGACACCAACCCCTTTTGTTCGCGCAACGCTGCCCCCAACCTGGACTCCGGCTGCGGCGGAAGCCACAGATTCAATCACCGCCGTGACCGAAGTGCCACCAGCGGCAGACAATAACGGTGTTCAGTCTCCGGCTGGAAAACCGACATTAGAAGTGTGTGGGCCGTTTGGGGTGAATACCACAGCGTTTGACCCCACGTTTCGGGTGGGGAATGCAGTCACAGTTGTTTGGCTGCCAGTGAACACGGCGGCTAGTTATCGCATTAATCTGATAGACGACACCGAAACCGAACTCTTTGTTGGTTACACTGCCGAAACGACCTTCACTTTCCAGGCGGATTTGTTTGAACGTGGGAAACGGTATGGCTGGAGCGTCTACCCGATGGATGCCCTCGGTCAGCAGATGTGTTTCAGCGTCGGGAATGAGTTATTCCCGCAATAGCGCTTAATGCTTGTAGGGTGCGGTCAGACCCACCGGCATCAAGTTAAAGTAGCGTTCGACGCTGCCAGTGGTGGCAGCCATCCGGTTGCTACCACTGACGGTCTTAGCTTGATGTATATGGGTTCAGACCACGCTTTACGAAGTGGTTTTTAGAATATATTGCTCAAAGGCTTCGGCAGTCCAGGGTAGGGCAGGTTTAAAAAATTCCTGGTAAATCGCCTGGGCATAAACGCGGATTTCGTATTGAGCATCGGGAGCCATTCGCAGCTTGAGGAAGCGCATCAGATTATGGCAGTCCACTTTTATTACCCAGGTGTAATAAACACTGAAGCCCGGCAAAAACAATCGCGCCATTTCTCTGGAAACGCCCGCGTTTAACGCCTCACGGTATAAGGCAAAGCCCTGTTCATAATGCTGCTCAAGTTTACGGGTCAGGTCGTCCCCGGCGGCGGGAGCAAGTTCGCCTTCGCTGGCCTGTTTGTTGCTGGATGATTGTTTGCGCCAGACATCCGGCACGTAGAAATCATTCTCTTCAAATTCGGTATAACGGCCACTCTGGGCATTCATACTAAAGGTGCGATGCCGCACCCACTGCCACCAGGTGACCAGCGGCGCGCAGGCCCGGAATTTAAATTCGACCATTTCAAACGGGCTGGTATGCTGCCTTCGCATGAGATAAAACAGCAGCTTTTTGTCTTTTTCGGCCCCTTTACTTTCCCCCATAAAACTGACACGAGCCGCGTTAACTATGGCGAGATCGCCGGAAACGCCCGCGCTGGGGTGGGGTAACATATCAACCAGTTCAATCCAGCCTTTATCGAGCACCTGGACGCGCTTGCCGATGAGATTTTCCGTCACGTTTTGCTCCTACTCATCCAGCCAACCCGCAGCGGCGAGGCTTGCATACATACGTTCCAGGTCTTGATCTTCTTGGGGATAAGACAAGTGATAGGGAAGTTCAACCGGTTGATCGGTTTGGTACATCACCCCTTCACTGTTGAGAATCCCCAGCAGGATTGCCGCCGCTTTATACATGGTCGCGGCAGGCTGACGGTTCCAACCGGCCAGATCACGGGCGATGTCGCGCAGTGTGGTTTTGCCATCGGCGCGCAACCAGAGTTCGCTGCCCAACGCATCCAGCATCACGATTTTATCCTGGTAGCGGTTATGGACGGCGATCCCTTCGGGCATAACGCGATAAAGTCCATCGCGTTGGGGGTACTGGTCGAATGAGGATGCCATAAAAATAGCTTTCTATGCAAAATATTGGAGTGCCAGTTTGACTCGCGCTTCAACATCTTGGGGTGCATCTTTTGGTAATGATTGTATAGCAGTTTGCGCCTCAACGATACTATAACCTAGCGCAACCAGGGTGTCTAAAACGTCGCTGTTGACATCATCAAATGCCGCCACTGGGATGGTATCCGGGCCGAATTTCAGCTTGTCCTTGAGTTCGATCAGAATTTTCTGAGCGGTTTTTTTACCAATGCCCGGTACGCGCGTCAAAATTTCGGCGCGTTCACCGACAACCGCATTCCGCAGATTATCTATGGTCAGGGTACTCAGGATTGCCAGCGCCATTTTAGGGCCGATGCCGGTGATGGTCAGCAGGGTATCAAACAATTCGCGTTCCTCAACCGTGCTGAAGCCATAGAGCGAGAGTGAATCTTCCCGGACAACCAGGGTGGTATGCAAAAACGCTTCGCCGGAATCGAGACGTTCCAGGGTCGAATGCGGCACAAAGATTTTATAACCAATGCCGCCGGTGGTGATAACCACATAGTCACGGGCGGTGGCAGCTACAGTTCCCTGGATGCTGGCAATCATGGTTTTGCCTTATTCGTCTAACAGATTGCTAAAACGATCATTGTGAATGTTGGTAATGGCAATCGCCAGGGCGTCGGCGGCATCGTCTGGGCGCGGAATGGTGTCCAGGTTGAGCAGGATGCGCACCATCTCCTGCATTTGGGACTTTTTAGCCCCGCCATAGCCGGAGATAGACTGCTTAATCATGTTCGGTTTGTACTCCGCTATTGGCAGTCCGGCCAGGGCTAAGGCCAGCAGAATTACACCCCGCCCCTGCGCCACCGTAATCGCCGTTGTGACGTTACGGGCGAAAAACAATTCCTCAACTGCCACAATATCTGGCTGATACTGCGCAATGAGGGCTGTTACGCTTTCAAAGATTATTTTCAGCCGCCCCGGCATCGGGGTATCCGGTGTCGTCGTGATGACCCCATAGGCTACGGCCTGGAGCGAACCGTCCGCGTTTTCTTCCACCAGACCGTAACCAATGGTTGCCGTGCCAGGGTCAATGCCTAATGACAGCATCAGGCGGTTTCAAGCGCTGCAATAACTTCATCCGTGATGAGCAGGTTCGAGGCTACGACCTGGACATCATCCAGTTCTTCGAGCTGTTCTTGCAGGCGCATATTTTGCACGGCTTTATCAATCCCGACTTCGGTTTCGTTTTTGGCTTCCCAACGAAGTTCGGACTCTTCGATTTCATACTTGGCGTTGGTGAGCGCTTCTTCTACGGCGGCGAAAAGTTCACGCGGGGTGTAAACGACAATCGTGCCGTCTTCATCAACCACGTCGTCCGCGCCAGCTTCGGCAGCAACCATAAAAACTTCATCGAAGTCCAGCTTATTGCCTTTGAGGGCGATAAAACCCTTGCGCTCAAATTGCCAACCAACGGAACCCGCCGAAGCCATGCTGCCACCGCCGCGCGTAAAAACGCGCTTGACTTCCGCCAGCGTGCGGTTTTTATTATCGGTCATGACATCTACCATGAAGGCCACACCCTCAGGGCCGTAGCCTTCATAGGTCAGTTCTTCCAGGGTGTCCCCTTCGCCGCCGCCCATCGCGCGCTGAATCGCACGTTCGATGTTTTCTTTTGGCATGTTATTGGCTTTGGCTTTGGTAACAGCGATTTTGAGTTTGGGATTTGAGTTTTCATCCCCACTGCCACCTTCGCGTGCGGAAATGGTAATATCACGCGCCAGACGGGTAAAAATCTTACCACGTTTGGCATCTTCTGCGCCCTTTTTGCGCTTAATGGTTGACCATTTATTATGCCCTGACATGAGGGTTACTCCATTGGTTCAATTGATGTTGAGATTTAAAACTCATTATACCTGACGCTAATGGGTGAGTCGAGATAGGTGCTGGCGGAGTTATGTTATAATGTCCCAACGAAAATCATTTAAAGCAGGATCAATGTTATGGGTGAAGCCAGTATCAGCATCCGAAACGAACTGCCCCAATCCCGTCGTAATCCGCAGCGGGTGGCGTGGGGTGTGCTGCTGATTTGTTTTGCGATCTTTTGTCTCACCTGCACGGCTACTGGGGTAGGTATTTATTATTTCCTGTTTTTGTCGGAAACGCCGCTGGATGTGATGGTGCGGGTTGGACGCGGTTCAATCGGCGTGAATCGCCAATTTGAAGAGGTTGAACGCGCTTTATCCAGCGGCAGCGAAGTCAGTATTGCCAGTCCCTCACAGGCGACCATTTTTGTGCGCGATCCGCAGCAGGGGGAGCGTTTGATGGCGGTAATGACCGTCAGCGGTGGTTCTAATCTGAACTTATTGAATGCTTTGCGTCCGCGTTTTGATTGGAGCGCCAATCTGTTTCAAATTGAGATTGGCGAGTTCACCGGGGATTTGAACATCTGGATTGTGCATGATCTGGAGCGTGAACTGCGCTTGATTATCCAGACTTCGCAGCATAACCGCATTGATCTGGGCGAGAGTGGGCAGTATATGGTCAGTGTGCGGGAAGGGCAGACGCGCGTTGTCAATCAAGATGGCAAGGCGGTTTTAATCCCGCCCGATGGCAACAATGGGCGCGATATTCCACCCGGCAGTCAAGGTGTCATTAACGAAGCTAATCCCGCCGAGGTGGTCTTG
>DATALK010000699.1:0-1818 GCA_036261085.1 Phototrophicaceae bacterium
CCGCTGACCCAGTGGCCCTGGCACAGCGGTTGCGCGGCGTGACAACCATCCCCGCGCCGCCCACCACCGCACGAACGCGCCAGGTCGGCGAACGGCAAAACTTCTGGGTGTTGAATTCCAGCGAGAACCTAGAATTTCAGATTTCGGCAACGCTGCGGGTGGTCGGTGAGCATATCTATCTGTGGGTACAGGATACTGCCGCTGATGGTTCGCCCCTGACCATTCTGGAGGAGGCTGATCTGCGCGCGTTGGCGGATGCCTTTGACACGCGCGTTTATCCCCAGGTGCGCGAACTCTGGGGTAGTGAGGCCAATCCCGGCGTGGATGGCGACCCGCGTATTTACGGCCTATTTGCCTATAATCTGGGCAGTGGCACAGCAGCCTATTTTGCCAGCCGCCACACTTACCCCAACGAAGTTTTCCCCACCAGCAATGAACACGAAATGTTCCTGTTTAATCTGGATGCAATCTCCGATAATGTGGCCGCGCCGCTGGTGGAAAGTATCGTCGCGCACGAATTCCAGCATATGATTCGCGCCAATATTCAGGATAACGACGCCATCTGGCTGAATGAAGGGTTTTCAACCTTCACGCAGCTTTATTTTTACAACGACCCCGGCGCGACATTGGCGTTCCTGACCGCGCCGCAAACTCAGCTCAACACCTGGGCGGAAGACGGGCCGCGCGCGCCGCATTATGGCGCGGCCATGTTGTTTATTGCTTACTTTTATGAACGTTATGGCGCGGAGGCTCTGCGCGCGTTGAGCCTTGACCCTGGCACGGGCCTGGAATCCGTTGAGCGGGTGTTACATAATCTGGGCGCGCCGGGCGCTAATGCGTTATTCGCGGATTGGACGCTGGCAAATTTCCTGCTTGACCCCACGCTGGCTGCGGGGCAGTATGGTTATCAACTGCTGCCAGCGGAACTGCCCAGCGTGGTGCCACGAGAGACAATCACGACATATCCATATGAAAGCACTACAACGGCGAACCAATACAGCGCCAATTACACGGTGCTGACGAATCTGGAGGGGGTCGCGGCGCTGACTATCCGCCTCAGTGCGCCGGAGGAAGTGCGGCTCATCCCAATCGACGCGGCCAGCGGACGCTGGTTGTGGTACAGCAATCGGGGCGATATGAGTGATACCCGTCTCACGCGCGCTTTTGACCTGACCGGTGTTGCCGCTGCGACCTTGCACTATCGTGCGTGGTATCATCTGGAAGATCGTTGGGATTACACCTATGTGATGGTCAGCGCCGACGATGGCGTGACCTGGGATATTCTCAGTCCCCCGCATACAACGGAGGCCAATCCGCACAGCAGCGCTTATGGGCCGGGGTATACCGGACGCAGCGAGGGTTGGCTTGAGGAAAGCCTGTCGCTGGCCGCCTATGCCGGGAAAAAGCTGCTCGTGCGTTTTGAGATGATTACCGATGATGCCATCAGCCAGCCGGGATTCGCGCTGGACGATGTAACGATTCCTGAAATCGGCTACGCCAGCGATTTTGAAACCGATGGCGGCGGTTGGGAAGCGCAGGGATGGCTGCGCATGGACAACCGCCTACCGCAGCCGGTCTGGGTGCAGGCTGTGCAGCACATTGGCCCCGAAGTGGAAGTTACCCGCTGGCTGGCACCCGATGAAACCGCGTGGACACTGCCGCTGGCGGACAATGTAAATCAGGTGACGTTGGTGGTCGCGCCATTCGCGGCGGTTACAACCGTGCCAATGGAATATACACTGACGGTGACAGCCGGGGAGTAGGGCGGCAAAAAAGGCTACCGCTGTTGTCAACTTAAGAAACGAGGCCGTTGCTCCC
>DATALK010000700.1:0-2807 GCA_036261085.1 Phototrophicaceae bacterium
CAGCCCCCAGCACTGACCAGAGAATTGATTGACCGGGCAGCGGCTTCTTACTTTGTTAAGCTGTAATCGGCTGAGTGCTGGATTTGGATGGATGAGTAGACGCGCCAGCAGCGCTTTTCTCCTGGTGTCAGGTGAGCGCTGGAGGTTGGGATGAGTAGCAGCAAAGTTTTTAGCGGTTCGCCAGTGCCGCGCCAGTACGTCTTTATCATGACTGATGGGGCTTTTGTTGTGCAATGGGACGAGGCGCGGGTGCAGGATTTGCTGACCGGGCGTTACCGACCTTTCAGCCGGGATCATTTTGGGCATCCGATCACCGATTATGAGTTGAGCCAGCTTAAAGCAGCCGGACGAGTGGAGCATTATAACCGCAGTTATGTGTGGTTGTATGCGCTGCCGGAGGGCAAACGCTTTGATGTTGAGTTAAAAACGATTCAACGAATGCGGGATCGGGTGCGCACTTATTACCTGAATACGACTCTGCCCAAATCTCAATTAGGCAATATCGAAGCGCTGCTGGTGGCGCTCGGTTTAGACCAGGAATTGTCTGCGCGGGAACGGAGCCATCTGGTCGCTATTCTGGCTAAAGATGGCGCGCCGTTCCTGCATTTTTCCGAGGTTGAGGGTGTCCAGCGCCAATTGATGCTGCGCGCGCCGGAAATCTTTCGAGATTCTGTCGTCGCCTTCATTGAAGGCAACCGCACGGAGTTCCAGTCTGGGCTGGAGCAGGAACAGACGGTGGAGCCAAATGATCTGGAAACGGTCATTGCCAGCCAAACCGATACTACTTTAACCCAGGGCAAATGTGTGGTGGTGGCAGGTAGTCACGACGAAGATCAGTTCCCTATCGTTGAACTGTGCCAGGAGATGGGGATGGCGGTGCAGGCCACCCAGACCGCCGGGCAGGCGCTCCAACTGCTGGAAGATTTAGTCCCTGATTTGTTTATTATGGATTTGCAATTGACGGATATGCACGGCTGGGAAATGCTGGCAAAAGCCAGAGAAATCAGCAGTCTGCGTAATCTTCCGGTGATTGTGATCGCGGATCAATCAGCCGCCCCCAACCAGCAGTCCTTCGCGCTGACGGTGGCAAAAGTAGATGTTTATCTGGTCAAGCCGGTGAGCAGCGCCAAGCTGCGCCAGAATATCTGGATGGTGTTGAAACAGCACGCGCGGTGATCGGTTGACGGTTGCCTTTTCCCCTCCCTGTTGGTAGAGTAACCCTTCCATTCGTCATGGTTTAAGGCAGCGGCGCGATGATCTGGGCGCTCGTTTTGGCTTGGCTGGTAGTGATAGTGGTGATGGTCTTGAACAATTCCGATCAAACCCCCTGGATAGGAAAACTACGGCGCATTCATGCCGGAGTCGCGCAGAAGGCCGAATGGATGGCCCCGGATGAAGTGGTTGCCCAGGTACGGGCCGATTATCTGGAGGCCGTGCAGTGGCTCCAGGACAGCGCGCAAGCCGATGCGACTAGCCAACTGCTTCAGGCTACGGTCTATCTGGATGGTCTGTATCTGGCGCGGTATCGAACGCTGGTGAACGAAAATGATCTCCAGGGCGAACCGCGTTTTATCGGCGTGATGCGGGCAGATCATCAGGTGCAGGTGCGGCATTTTTCCGAAGATGGCCGCCGCTGTCTGGTGCTTGACCAGCAGACGCAGCGGCGCATGGCAACCTATGACCGCCGCCAGCAGACGCGGTTGCATACCCAAGACCTGGGTGATGAGACTGTAGTTTACCAGATGGTGTATGACAGCCGCGCCCAACGCTGGAAAATCGAAGTCTTTATTCAGGAACTCCCCGCAGGCTGGGGTAGCGCCAGTGGATCGCAGCGCGTCCGGCTGGCGTTCCGGTTGCCAGCGGCCACCGGACGCGATAGTTAAACTTTTATCCTCCCATTGATGCAGTGGACACGGCCCAACTGCTGACCGCGCCCAATCCGGTTACTTTTTTAATTAGGTGGTTGTATGATTTTTGTCACCGGTGGCACCGGGTTTCTGGGCCGCCATCTTCTTCCGCAACTGTGCCGTGCCGGTTATTCCCTGCGCGTGTTAACCCGCCACCCCGCGCAGTATGCGTGGCTGAAGCGTTACCCCCGCCTGGAAGTGATTCAAGGCGATTTGCTGGATGCGGAAGTGTTAAAAACGGCGGCCCAGGGTTGCCGTTATGTGGTTCATGCCGGGGGCATGTTCCGGTTCTGGGGGGATGAGCGCGCTTTCCAGACGACCAATATTCAGGGCACACAGAATGTGATTCAAGCGGCGGAACTGGCCGGAGTTGAGCGTTTTATCCACGTTTCAACGGTGGCCTTGATCGGCCAGCCTGACCCGGCCCATGTAATTGACGAAACTTATCCTCCGAATCCCGCCGATGCTTACCAGCGCAGCAAATGGCAGGCGGAACAACTGGCGATGCAGGCGTATCAGGAACGCGGACTGCCGCTGGTGGTGCTGCGTCCGGGGGCCTATTACGGCCCGTTGGGACGGTATGCCTTTAACCGGCTCTTTTTTAAAGACCCGATGCGCGGCATCATCATGCAGATTAACGGCGGCAGCTACATTATCTTCCCGGCTTATATCGAGGATGTGGTGCAGGGCGTGCTGAAAGGGCTGGACTGCGCCCGGTTGGGTGAGGTATACAATATCTGCGGCGACTGGATTTCTCACAAAGAAGCGTTTGACATCGTGTGTGAAGAGGCCCGGTTGCACTGGCCGCGTCTGCCGATTCCCGGCTGGTTGGGCATCAATACGGCGCGTGTGCTCGAAGTGATTTCAACCTTTACCCATACCGAACCGTTCTGGCCGCTG
>DATALK010000701.1:0-11226 GCA_036261085.1 Phototrophicaceae bacterium
CCATTTCCCAATCCACAACCTGATAATCCGCGATCAACGACTGCCACATGGAAAAGACATCGCTGGCCCGCTGTGGTTCGTAGGTACAGAGTGTTCCCGGCGCGTGCAGCACCCCCGGCGGCACATCCCAGCCCGTGCCGAGTTGCAAGCGGTACGCCTTTGATAGCGCCAAAATCTGATTATCACCCTCGTTCCAGCGTTTCAGGCAGTTAATGACCTGATCTTTGGTTGTGCCGGGTTCGAGGCCAAAGAAAGTGTAGGGGAAGGTATCGTTGGCAAAGTTATACTGCGGCGGGAAAAAATAGGCTTCCGGCTTACCCGCCTGTCCAACCTGCGCGGCCATTTCATCGCTCTGGTGCAGGTGCAGCGGCAGCGCATACATATTGTCGAAGAACTTGCTGTACATCATCCAGCCGCTGTACTGGTCTACTGCCGCCTGACCCAAAAAGGCCACCGGCATTTCCGCCAGCGCATCGGCCAGAGTAATTTTTTCCTGCTCACTGACGTAAATGTAACTCAAGCCTTCATCGGGTGCGGTGAGGGGGCCATTATCGGCTTTAGTGGTGGAGGCGAACCAGCGTTCATCAATGCCGCCGCGATTGGCCCCCAGCGCGTACAAATCGTTCGGGTGCAGTCGCAGCCGCCGCCCCGGCACACAAAAACTGCGTGGAACCCAGGTCGGCGTCAGGCGGACAACACCGTGTCCCTGCTCTAATGCTTGGGTTGTTAACCGTTTGACCGGTGGGGTGTTCATCGTTTAAGCCTCGTCAACTAGCGTTTCAGACTCTTTAGTACTGTATTTAAAAATATTGGTTCAGTGACCAGAAATGTTCTTGTGTAGGGGAGGGTCTTAGACCCTCCCCTACGAGGGAGAATCCGTATTTACAGGACGGAGCCTTTACGTGGGCGGCACAACGCCGATGGTCAGCAGGATATTGGCATATAACCGCTGATCGCCGGAAGCGATCACCAGCGCCACATCGCGTTCGCGGCTGGTATCGTAGAACGTGAACCGTTCCAACTTCTGCAATTGCAATTCCGGCAGAATCCGGCGGAATTCGGCAAAAATCGGCGGCTCGCTGCCGTCGGCGGGCTGCATCACGTAGGCCGCTTCGACGGGTATGGCCGTGACCAGCGTTTCCAGAATGTCGGTGACGCTGATCAGGCCCGGACGCAGATTGAGGAAAACGTGCTCTGCCGCCGGGTTCGAGCCAGTTTTAAATGGATAATTGCCATCGGCGATCAGCACTTTGCTGCCGTGACCGGACTGGCCGAGGGTGTGCAAAATTTCAGGATGGAGCAGTTGGGATTTGAGCATTTTAGCACCTGTTTTTAAATGAAGACCGGCGCAGGCAAGGCTACGCCGGATCTATATTTTTGCGGGAAAGTCTAACGCCGTTATTGCCCGCTGGCAAGAAACCCACGAACGGCGGTGCGGTGTTTAACGCTTCACATCCCAGAAAATGAGCTGCCCAAACAAGCTGGGATTCGACCAGGATTGATCCTGGGTGTCATACACTGACCAGATGAGCTTGGTATCGCGGTCTGTGCCGGATGAGCCGTTTAAAGCAACCTGGAAACCCAACGGCTTCAGGTGTTTTGGTTTAAGCAACCAGACTTTGGTCAGTAGCGGAACGGAGGCTTCCACCCGATACCCGGTTTCGGTTTCGACGGCTACGACGCTCACCTGAGCGTCAGCGCTGTTACCGCCGCCGAACAAGGGTTGTTCGGGCTGGGTGAGGTTCGCCGCCGGGAGACCAAGTTGGACGACGCCTGGCTCGTAGGCCGCGAGTTTCAAATCGCCAGTGGTGTTTAAATAGAACTCCACCGAGTCTTCCAGATACCATTCCGAGGCTGGGTCATGCGTGCCGTAAACCAGTTTGCTGTCCTGAACTTCCGCCAGGAAATACAGCATTTTCGCATCGGCGGCAACAGCAAAGATCATGGAGGTGTCATTATCAGCGGGCAGCACTGGCCCGCTATCAACTGTAACGCGCGGGATGTTGGCCCAATCGTCAGTTTGGCCGTCGAGGGTAATGGCTACCGGGAATGGCGCGTAATAAGCTACGCCCGGCACGCTATCCGGGGCTAACTGGGCCGGGTCGCTTTTGGTGGGTTCGGGAATGTCAGCGGCAGCACCGGTGCTGCTCATCATGACCGCCACCTCATCATCGCTCAGGATGGGTTCCAGTCCGGCCTGCCGCGCCAGCAGGTCGAGAACGGCATAATACGCCGGTTTCGGTTGGTAGCTCTCATCAAATAACAAAGGGGCATTGTTCGGGTTGTCGGAGTACTGCGGATCACGCAGCCAGGAGAGTTTGTCGCTGACACCCCAGGTGATAAAAGCGGTGCAGGCTTCGGTATTCAGGCAGGTTTCCATGACGCGCCGGAAATCACCGGCCTGCTGCTGTCGAATTTCTTCGGTGAATTGACCCAGGAACGCGACATCCATTTCCGTAATCTGAACTTGCAGCCCTAACTCGCCCAGACGCTCGATATTCTGGCGCAGTTTTTCCGGCGCGACTCGTCCGCCTAACTCACTGACTGTATCCTTAACAGTAATGTGCATTTGCAGGCCAACGCCGTTAATTGGCACGTCCCGTTCGACCAAACCCTTGACCAGTTCGTACACAGCGTCCGATTTGGCGCCGATGCCTTCCGCGCCATAATCGTTATAAAACAGCAGGGCGTCGGGGTCGGCTTCGTGGGCAAACTGGAAGGCGAGGTCAAGGTAGTCGTCGCCAATCCAGCGCTGCCAGGGGGTCTCGCGCAGCCCGGTTCCGCTGCCAGCAATCGCCTCGTTCACCACGTCCCAGATTTTGACGCGCCCTTTGTAATGGCCGACCACCGTTGAAATGTGGTCTTTCAGGATTTGGATGGCTTCCTCCCGGCTGAAATCGCCGTTTTGCAGCCAATCCGGCATACATTGATGCCACACCAGGGTGTGGCCGTGAACCACCATGTCGTGGTCTTCGGCAAAGGCGACCAGCTCATCAAACGGTTCAAAATTGAACTTTCCCTGTTCCGGCTGAATCACACAGGCTTTGGCTTCGTTCTCCGGCGTCAGCATATTAAATTCCCGGCCAAGCGTTTCCACATGAACGGGATCGTCCAGATGATAGGTGTAAACCGCCGTGCCAATGTAAATATTATTTTGCTCGGCCAGTTCGCGCAGAGTGGGGGTATCCTGAGCAGTACTGCGGCCAGTTCCGAGCAGCAGCACCAGGACACCAACAATCCAAAACATTTGTTTAAGAAACATTTCGAACCTCCCAAAAAATAAAAAACTGAAAGTATTTTAGACATAAAGTTTGTAATTGGCACGTGATTTGACTGGGGATTTAGTCCGGGATTTTCGATAAAACTTTTAAAAGTTTGCGGCTAAACTATACTCAAAATTACTTGAATGGTGATGAGGAGGACCTAAATAATGAAGCGGTGGTCGGAACAAGGAATTTTATCCGGTCTGATTCTGTTATTACTCACTATCGCTATACCGGTGCAGGCGGGCGGGTTTACCCCGGCCATTGGCTCGCTGGCCTGGTCGCCAGACGGACAAGCGTTGGCTTTTGCGGTTCGGGATCAGGGGATCATAGTGGCGGGCCTGGATGGTGAAGCACGCAATATCAGTCCGGTTGTCCCGGCCAGTTGGTCGCCTGTGTGGTCACCAGATGGGAAATCTATCCTGATGGTTACGGAGGTTGATAATCAAAGTGTGATTCAAAAGCTGCCGGTCTCTGATAACAACACGCAGGTGGCGGAAAAGCAATGGCCTGCGGGTGATGCGGCTCCGGTTGGTATGGCTCCGGTTTATTCACCTGATGGAGAACTAATTGCCTTCCTCGCGCAGCGTGAGACGGATGATTATCTATCGCTGTATGTGATGACTGCTACTGGAGAACAACAGCGGCGTTTAACGACCGTCGGCACAGTGATTGCGCCACTGGCGTGGTCGCCGGATGGCGCTCTGATTGCTTTTACCGCTTTGCCGGATAGTTATCAGTGGCCGGGTGAACTGTTTGTCCATGACCTTGGCCGCAATGTGGCTACTCAATTAACCACTTCTGCGAATATTTACGATGCACCCATGTGGTCGCTTGATGGTCAGAAGTTGCTTTTTACCAGCGGCTTTAGCACCCAGAAGCGGATTGAGGTCATGGATTGGGACGGTACAAACCGGCGGGTATTATGGAATGGGGGGGCGAATCCGCTCTATTCACCCGATGGTCAGCAGATTATATTTCTGGCCTATGGCGGCAAATGGCCGGAACTGCGCATCATGAACGCGGATGGTACAGATGTGATTGCCGTTAAACTGCCAGGGGAACATACCTTTTACAGCCCGGTCTGGTCGCCCGACGGTTCTAAAATTGCATTTGCTATGCGCCGATTTGATGAGCCAAAGAGTGAAGCAGTGATGCTGGTCAACGCTGATGGCAGTAGTCCGCAGGTGCTGTATACCGTTCCCCAGGGATAGCATCAGTTTTGGGCATTGTGTGCAGTTTAAATAATTTCAAAGGCCGAAATTTGGTGAGAATGACCCCCAAAAGGTTATATCTCCCGCCCCCTAAGCTATGATATACTGCCTGAAGTGGTTCAACACAGGGAAGCAAGGGGGCATCCAACCAATGCGGAATTTCAAGTTACTCGATCAGACGCGCGTGGATAGCGAAACTGGCATCATTTACCTGGAAGCGCAGCCGGATGCCGCCGGTTCTCCCGTGATGGCAATGCGCCGCGAGGGCAGTTACATTGTCATTTCCGCCAGTTTTGGCCCGCTGGAGGTCGCCCTGCGTCCGCGTTTTGACGAATTCACGCGCGTGTTAACCCGCTTGCAACCCGTCGAAGGCTTAAACACCACCCGGCAAATCGGCACGGGTGAGGCGTTCCTGGCGCTGGGGTTGAAACCGGACGGTGTGCTGCTGATCCGCCCAACCCTGGTGGCGGATGCTACCGGCCATCTGGCAATGAATATCGCGCTGAGTGATACCGCGCGGCGCGCCCTGTTTAGCTGGCTGGAAATTGAAGCGGAACCTATCGCCAACAATTAAGGGTGTTGCCACCTTTCCATAAATTCGTTAAAATCAAAATCAGTCGAACGATTTGCAAAGAGAGTTCTCGTAGCTGAGACGCCGAAGGGGCAAACTGCCCGGTACTGCTGGCCGGGTGGTGAAACTCTCAGGTTCAAGGATTTGCAGACCGCTTTCTCTGGAAGCCGAGCAGCTAACAGAGCGCACAGCATTTTGCGGGTGCGCTCTTTTATTTCCTGACGGACACGGCCTGATCGTGTTCCAACCTGATCCCACCGACAATTAATGCAAAGGAGCAAGACAAATGGGTAATTGGAAAACACCTGCCGAACTGAAATACACCAAAAATGACGAATGGCTGCGGCTGGAAGGCAGCACCGGCACGATGGGCCTGAGCGACTATGCCCAGGATCAATTGAACGACATCGTGTATGTTGACCTGCCCGAAGTGGGTGATGCTTTGAAAAAAGGTTCCACTTTTTGTTCCATCGAATCGGTAAAAGCCGCTTCGGATGTGTTTGCGCCGGTCAGTGGCAAAATCACGGAAGTGAATGCGGCGCTGGAAGACGAACCGGAACTGATTAACAGCGATCCTTATGGCAAAGGCTGGATTATTAAATTTGACGTCAGCAACGTTGGCGAAGCTGGCGATCTGATGGATGCAACCGCTTACGCTGAATACTGCAACAGCCGCGAGTAACCAGCGCAATAGTCCAGATGGTACGGACACGATCTATCGTGTCCGTACCACAACCAGCTATCGTGTCCGCACGAACACAACAGCGGCGATTACCAACCCAAACGATATTGACCGGGGCCAGTAACGGCCCGCTGGTTATCGAGGATCATCCTGTATGAACTATATTCCCCATACGGATGCCGAACGGCAGCAAATGCTGGCTGCTGTCGGTGTCACGACGATAGAAGATTTGTTTGATGCGGTTCCGGCCTCGCACCGCTTTCCTAAGCTGAATTTGCCCGCGCCCCTGAGTGAAATGGACGTGGCCGCCGAATTGCAGGCGTTGGCGGAAGCCAATGAACACGCCGGGGATTACGCTATTTTTCGCGGCGCGGGGGCCTATCACCACTTTATCCCCTCGGCGGTCAACCATATTCTTTTGCGGAGCGAGTTTTATACCGCCTACACCCCCTATCAGCCGGAAATCAGCCAGGGGACACTGCAAGCCGTCTTTGAATATCAAAGCATGATTGCGGTCTTGACCGGCATGGATGCCGCCAACGCCAGCCACTATGACGGCGCGACCAGTCTGGCCGAAGCGGTGACGGTAGCGGTGGAAGCCTCTCGCCGCAAACGCAACAAGATCATTCTCAGCCCGGTCATTAATCCACAGTACCGGGCGGTGGTACGAACCTATCACCAGGGCAATAACGTCCGCATTGTGGGTGATAATGGCCGCGCTGATATTTCCGATCTGACCGATATGCTGGACGACAACACGGCGATGCTGGCCGTCGCGTATCCCAACTTCTTCGGCCAACTGGACGATTTGCAGACGTTGGCGGAAAAAGTTCATGCGGCGGGCGCGCTGCTGGTCATGGTCGTCAATCCCATTGCGCTGGCGCTGCTGAAGAGTCCCGGCGAACTCGGCGCGGACATCGTCGTGGGTGAAGGGCAGCCGCTGGGAATTCCGCTGAGTTTTGGCGGGCCGTACCTGGGTTTCTTCGGCGTGAAAAACGATTACGTGCGCCGCATCGCAGGCCGTATCGTGGGTGAAACGGTTGACCAGGATGGCAAACGCGCCTACGTGATGACGCTGCGCCCCCGCGAACAGGACATCCGCCGCGAAAAAGCCACCAGCAACATTTGCACCAATCAGGGTTTGATGGCGCTGACCGCCTGCATTTATTTATCGCTGCTGGGCAAAAACGGCCTGCGGAAAGTGGCTGAACTCTGTTACCACAAAGCGCATTATGCGGCTAAACAGATTGCCGCGCTGCCCGGTTTTCAGGTTGATCAGAGCAAGCCGTTCTTTAATGAGTTTGTGGTGAAGTGCCCGAAGCCGGTCAAAGAAATCAACGAGGCGCTGATTGAACAGGGCATCATCGGTGGTTACGATCTGGGGCAGGATTACCCGCACCTGAAAGATCATATGCTGATCGCCGTCACCGAAATGAATCGCAAAGAAGAAATTGACGCGCTGGTTGCGGCGTTAAAGGAAAGCGCATCATGACTGAACCGCTGATTTACGATTTGAGTGTCCCCGGACGCTCCGGTGCGATTCTGCCGGACGTGGATGTGCCAGAAACACCGCTGCCCACCGAGTGGACGCGCCAGAAATTAGACCTGCCGGAAGTGAGCGAGATGCAGGTGATTCGCCACTTTGTCAGGTTAAGCCAGTTGAACTACGGCATTGACAAGGGCTTTTATCCGCTGGGGTCGTGTACGATGAAGTACAACCCCAAGATTAACGAAGACACGGCGCGGCTGCCGGGTTTTGCGCACCTGCACCCGCTGCATGATGACGAAGGCTCGCAGGGCGCGCTGGCGCTGATGTCCGAACTGCAAACCTGGCTGGCGGAAATTGCTGGCTTTAAGGCGGTCAGCCTTCAACCGGCGGCGGGCGCGCAGGGTGAGTTTGCCGGAATTTTGATGATCCGCAAGTATCACCTGGATCGGGGTGATACCAAACGCACCAAAATTCTCATCCCCAACAGCGCGCACGGCACGAATCCGGCGACGGTAACAATGGCCGGATTTACCGCTGTTGAACTGCCATCGGACGAAAACGGCGACGTGGATTTGGCCGCGCTCAAGGCCGCCTGTGATGATACGGTTGCGGGGATGATGATTACCGTCCCCAATACGCTCGGCCTGTTTGAGAGCCACATCCTGGAAGTGATTAAGACCATCCACGACTGCGGCGGCCTGATGTACATGGACGGCGCGAACATGAACGCGCTGATGGGCGTGGTCAAACCGGGTGAATTGGGTTTTGATGTGATGCACTATAACCTGCACAAGACTTTTTCGACGCCGCACGGTGGCGGCGGCCCGGGCAGCGGCCCGGTGGGTGTGGGCGAAAAACTGACGCCGTATCTCCCCGGCCCCATCGTTGTCAAAGTCGAAGAAGGCACGGACGAGGAAGCGCCATTATATGGCCTGCAAATGCCGGAAAAATCCATCGGACGGCTGAAGGCGTTCCAGGGTAACTTTGGGATGCACGTCCGCGCTTATACCTACATTCGCATTAACGGCGATGCGGGCATCAAGGACATCTCGCGCTATGCGGTGCTGAATGCCAACTATATCCGCGTGAAGCTGCAAGATACCTACCACATCCCCTATAACCGTCACTGTGGGCATGAATTTGTGTTGGAAGGGCATTTTGACGGCGTGCCGAACGTTCACGCGCTGGACATTTCCAAGCGGCTGATGGACTATGGCATTCACCCGCCGACCAATTATTTCCCGCTGATTGTCCCGGAAGCCCTGATGATTGAGCCGACGGAAACCGAGGATAAACAAACGCTCGACGAGTTCATTGACGCGATGAAAAAGATCGCCGCCGAAGCGCACGACAACCCCGATTTGCTGACCAGTGCGCCGCATACCGCGCCGGTCTCGCGGCTGGACGAAGTGCGCGCCGCCAAGCAGCTTGTCCTCTGCTGCCGCCCGGTTGAGATTGGCGGGTAAAATAGTCTCTAGTCTTTCAGAGGCGACCTGATGATCGCCTCTGAAAATTAATGGCACTTCTAATCATTCTGGATAATCATCATGAATCAAATATCGCTTTCCGCGAAGGGCTTCCTGGCGCTGGGTGTCCTGGCGGCTATCGGGTTGGTCGGGTACGGCCTGACTTACATCGTTGTAATGCCCCAGGTGAGTCCACAAGGCTTTGTTCCCCAAACATCCGGTATGGGCGCTGGCACTCCTTCGAGTTTTAGCATCATCCTCGCGGTCTTTGTGCTGATATACGCCTTTGCTTTTCTCCCCGTCAATGTCCTGTTTACCATCAAACACTATCGCACCAATCCCTATGCCCTGATTTTTGCCTGCTGTCTGATTGGCATTTCAACCGTCATCGAAATTTTTAACAATCTGCCGTTGATTGCTTCGGGACTCTATCCTGGGAAACTTGAAACAATACCAGCGGAGATAGCGCTCTATTTGCGCCAGACTGAAACAATTCGCTGGTTATCCTTTGATGTGGCGGGATTTGCGCTCATCTATGCCGCGCTGTTTGTGTACGCACTCGTCTATTTCAGATCAAACCGACTGCTGGCATATACGAGCCTGGGGAGTATTGTCCTGTTTGTGGCGAATCTGCCGTTCTTGTGGCTTTCTTCCAACCTGGCTGTAATTTTGATGGTTTTGTCCATTTTTGTGTGTGCGGTCATTCCCGTACTGCTGGCGCGTATGGCATTGGAATGAGCGGGGTATATTATTTCTGCCCGCTAGATACAGTTTTTCAGTAGTGAGGGCGAAAGGTGGCTTCATGTTTAGAGCCGTGCAACTGGGTCGTGTCATCGTTCTTGTTGTCATACTTATGGTGATGCCACCTTTCGTGGCGACCAGCGCGCAAACGCCAACAGAAGCCACTCGATTGGTATTTGAAATTGCGGATAAAGTGCGGTTCTATCAGATTGACTCCGCAGGAATCCGCACGCCCATTTATGAGTTATCCGCTGATTTTGCTGTGCTAAGTCACGGCAAAGCCGAATGGATTATCCCGATACCTGAAAGTATTGTTGTCTCCCCTCAGGCGGATAAAATCGCTTTTGTCGCCATCCAAAACTATACAGACTCAGCGCTGTTTTGGTTTGATGTTCATGATCCCGTTTTGCGGCAAACCCCGCTCCCGGGTCTTGGCGGTCTGCAATGGTCGCCCGATGGCCGTATGATTTTACTATTTCCTGATGGCGTGGAAATTTCGATACCGGTGTATGTCAAGGATGCCTATGTGTACTCGTTTGAGGCAGGTACACTGAATCCACTGGTTAATCCGGTGAATAAGCCGTTTGGTAACTTTCACTGGTTTGACAGTCATCGTATCCTCTATCGTGCGCAAAGTGAAGACTGTGCTGCTCCCTGTATTGACGCCGGTAATTTATTTCTCTTTGAGTTGGATACCCAAACAACCACCCGTTTAACGGACATTGGGCATCAGCTTCCTGCCGATGCTCCAAATGATAAAATTCAATTTTACGCTGACTGTCGTGCAGATATTGTTCGGTGGTCATCCGCAAATAATCGTCTCTATTACTCAGTAAACTGTGTTGATACAGCTGATCAAGTGCATTCATACTTATATTCCAGTGATTTGTCAGGCGGCAATCAACTCGAAGCCGATTTGCTCACCCTGCAACCGGAAAACTTCTATGCGGTTATCCAAAGCATTCATGTAATTGATGACACGGTCTACTTTACGATTGAGTCTGAGATTAGACCGAAAGGTGAAGGCGCTGCGGCCATTTATGCAGGTTGGCGTATCTATGCCTTGTCAAATAATGGCGTTCGGAGTATTTGGGAAGCTCGCTTCAATGAGGCGGGAGCCGCTTGGTTAAGCGCGGTGGAAGTATCCCCCGATAATCGCAAACTTATGGTAGGTGGCCTGGATTACACGTCCGATGAAGAAGGCTATTTTGCCGTAGTTGATCTTGAATCCGGGCAAATCATATTGCAGGGCCATGTTCCAACCAACATTTGTGAAATTGAATGGTTGGAGGCGACCCGCGTCATCTACCAGCAGTTTTCCGGTATTTGTGGATCGTCTTTTATTGCGCCTACAAGTTTCACCGTATTAAATCTGGCGACGGGCGAATGGGAAGAATTAATCAGCGATTTTGCAGGGCCAGTTTGGATGTTAACAGCCGAAAATATTTTTGCTCCTTAACTGTTACATAAGGCAGGGCGGTTCACCAACCGCCCCGACGATTTGTCCCCTATTGAACCGCCCTTTTCTTACACGTCGTCGCCGCTGGCCCAGGCTTCCAGGAAAATCTGCCGTTTGACCGGCTCAAATTCGGTGAACTGGTAAGTCGCCAGCCCGTTGATTTGATACGGATCATCGGCAAAAAACTGCTGGAGTTCTTCCAGCGAGGGTGCGCGAGCAATGATGACCCCGCCGACCTTCGGATTTTGCGGCCCCGAACACAGCAACCAGCCGCGATCATAGCCTTTTTGCAAGAAGGCGCGATGCTGGCCGACGACCTCGCCAAACTCCTCAAACGGTTT
>DATALK010000702.1:0-1523 GCA_036261085.1 Phototrophicaceae bacterium
CTGTGTTGAACGCCACTGTATTTTAAAATGTTGCTGCTGAGAACTTCGCTGCATACCAGCCCGCAGCCGCCCAGGTCACGGCAGAGGGTGCGGAAGGCATGGTTGGTGTGACCGTATTCTGGTGGATTATGGCGCGCCCATTATTGACATCAACATGGGCTGCTGGGTTCCCAAAATTGCCAATAAAGGCGGCGGCGCGGGCCTGCTGAAAGATGTCGGTACGGCCACCCGCGTCGTGGAAGCCGTCGTGAACGCGGTTCCGGTTCCCGTGACGGTCAAAGTGCGCAGCGGATGGCAGCCGGGCGAAGTTACCGCGCTGCCGTTTGCGCAAGCGGCGGAGCAGGTCGGCGTCCAGGCGATTGCCGTTCATGCTCGCTTCGCCAAACAGGGATTTCAAGGGGAGGCCGATTGGGACATCATCCGGCAGATTAAGGAACTGGTGAAAATTCCGGTGATTGGCAACGGTGATGTGACCAGCGCCCAGGCCGCCATTCGTATGTTCCGGCTGACGGGTTGTGATGGCGTGATGATCGGGCGCGGCGCCCTCGGCCAGCCCTGGATTTTCCGGCAGATTGCGCACGAACTGCGTACCGGCGAACCGCTGCCTGAACCCACCCGCGCCGAACGCGCGACCATTGCGCTGGAACACGCCCGCCGCACCCTAGCGGACGCCACCTGCCCGGAACGGATCGTTGTGCGTGAACTGCGCGGCCAACTCTCCCGCTATCAACTGGACGAACCGGGTTCACTGGTGATCCGGGATCAACTTGTTCACGCTGACCGGCTGGCCGATCTAGAACGCATCCTGCTGCCCATCATCGAAAATGACACGGTGGCCGAATAAAAAACAAAAGGGCGGTGGTAAATCCATATCCATCAAACTAATCCGCCAGGGGCTGGAAGTCCCCTGGCTACGGCGTCTTTAAGCCCGCTTGAAGCGGGCTGTTAGAGGCGTATCATCGTCGTTTCAGCCGCCTTGAGGCGGCTTATCCAGCGGTAGCCGAACGACTTCCAGCGTCCGGCGGATCAACCGCTGCCTTAACTAGATGCCTACAGGCGGTTCACCGCCCCCGAACCGATGTTACCCTTTAAAACATGACGCCACACTCGTAAGGGACTAACACATCCTGTGTAAGGATGACAGCATACGGCGCTTCCCGATTCATAGTAAACGTCAGCCGGATAAAACCGCCCCATTTGGTAAAACCGATGAGCTGAACCTGAGCCGTATCCGCCTCAAGATCAACCTGAGGGCGCAAGTCCAGTTCCAGTGCCGACTGCTGCACTTCTTCCGGCAGCGGATCGCCAAAATCAGTAGGCACGGACAGCAGGGTTTTTAACTGCGCCTCATCACAAATGATTTGCATATCATAATAATTGGAATGCCAGAACAGATAGAATTGCTGCCCCAATAGCTGCAACACCGCTAACTCGATAAAACTGGCGGGTGTGCCATCCACCTCGATGGCATCTAAATAGGACGCGCAAATCTAATCCCCGCTGTCCGGCGCTGACCAGGATGT
>DATALK010000703.1:0-2944 GCA_036261085.1 Phototrophicaceae bacterium
GGAGCAGCGGACGGCGGCTGAAACGTTTACGCAGTACGTTCTCACCAAAACCGTGCAGGAGCGTATCATGAGTTTCGGCTTCCGGCCCGCGAACCCGGATGTGCCGCTGGCCTATCCCTTTGCGCCCGAAAATGGCGTGACGCTGGAAGGGCCAAAGACGGTGTTGGATGTGCCGGATTCCGATGTGATTGTCGCTGTGCAGCAGAACTGGTCGCTCGTGAAGAAGCAGGCCGATATTGTGCTGCTGATTGACATCTCCGGTTCCATGCTGGATGAAGGCAAAATTGACCAGGCCAAACAGGCGGCCTTAGCATTCCTGGATAAGATGGATACCAACAACCGCGTTGGATTAGCCGTCTTTAACGATAGTGTTCAGACCCTCGTACCGTTGGGCAGTTTTGAAAGTGTCGGCGGTACCATCCGGCAGCGCATTGAAAACATCCGCGCCGACGGTGGCACCGCGCTGTATTCAGCGCTGGCGGAAACTGTAGGGGACATAAACGACGAAACCGACGATGAACGCATCCGCGCGGTGGTGCTGTTAAGCGACGGCGCGGATACCGCCAGCACCAATACCCTGAATGACGCCATCAATGCCATTAATGTCAGCCGCGATTCACTGAATCCGGTGATTGTCATTCCGGTGGCTTACGGTCAGAACGCCGATATTCGCACCTTAAACAGCATCGCCCGCGCCAGTTCGACCAGCGTGCAGTCCGGCGATCCGAATAACATTCAGCGCGTGCTGGAAATCATCAGCAGTTACTTCTAAGCCGTCCGATAAAATTAGGGTAGGGGCGGCCCAACGTGGCCGCTCGCCGGGGAGCGCACCTAATCGCTCCCCTACACCTGATCCTTCGCAGCTGGTTACTGTATTACGACAGCCGTTCATGCGCCGCTCTCAAAATAAGCGTCTCGTCGGATTAACCCGATGAGGCGCTTTTAATTGCCTGAACGGGCGGTTGCCGCACTGCCGAACGCACGGCGAGAGCCACCAGGAGCAGGTGAAAGGGGCGAATGGCATTGAAATAGATGGGGCCAGCCCAGTTGCGATAATGCACGATGGTGGTGGCATAAAACCGATAGCGATCACCGCATGGCTCAACCGCTGCCACCAGATGCGCGGCAAGATGTTGATCCTCAATGGAGCTAACCCAGTAACGATCTTCCTGAGCGGCATCCACCTTAAAAAAACCGAGATATTCACCCGGTATCATGGGGACATCGGCGGCGGAAAAGCGCGTGTGGTCGGGGATTCCTTCCTGTTTCATACCTAACAACCGGACGAAGGCCCACCGGATGTAGTAGAGACCCGTTACCCAACGCGGTTGGTAAGAGAGGGTTCCCGCGATGAACTGGCGCAGGCTAATCTGGCCTTCAACGGTTTGGGTGTCAATGTGATTTGCGTCCCGCAGCAGCTCGGCAACGCCAGGAAACTGCTGAACAAAAGTGTTTGGTGTCATCACTTACTCCTAAAAGGTACGGTGTTTGCCAATGGTTTTAGCCTGACCGGACTGACATCATCAACCAGTACGGTGGTTATTGTTCGTAACTTTCAAAACTTTCTGAACGTTGTGAATATATTATCATAAATCGGGCTGGCCGCGCAAGCACCAGATCGCCACTGATGTGTCCGGCTCTTCTTGCCACCTGGTCGCGCCGTTGGGTGTTCCGACGGTTTTCCGCATTCATTTCCATTAGCTGACGCTTGCCTGACACTTTGATGAGATAACGATGGGGGTTGATGCGCTCAACCGGGAAGCTGCGTACAATGGCAGCTATCATATCGCTGGAAATTGATTGGAATCACGATGATGCACCGGATTCGTTCGTACCAATTCCGTTTTCTGCTGGCACTGCTGCTAACGCTGGTCTTCATGAGTACCACTGCTGCCCAGGAGACCACGCCAGAGTTGACACCGGAAGCCACCGCAGCGGCTTTTCCGGTTGGCAGTGATTTAACGATTGCCGCGCTGCGGGAACTGGACATCGAAGGCAGCGATATTGCCATTGAAGAAGCGCTGCCGGACGGCGCGAATTACGCCCGCTATCGCGCCAGTTACCTTTCGGAAGGCAATAAAATCTACGGCCTGCTCACCATTCCGTTTGGCGATGTGCCGGAAGGCGGATTTAAGGCGATTGTCTTTAATCACGGCTACATCCCACCGGAGACCTATGTCACCACCGAACGTTATGTCGCTTATGTGGATGTGCTGGCGCAGAGCGGTTTTGTCGTGTTTAAGATTGACCTGCGTGGACACGGCGACTCCGAAGGTGAGCCAATGGGGTCGTATTTTTCGCCCGCGTATACCATAGACGCGCTGGCAGCGTTTTACAGTTTGCAGCGGATGCCGATCATTGACCCCGACGGCATTGGCCTGTGGGGGCACAGCATGGCTGGTAATCTGACGCTGCGGGCCATGCTGATCGAACCAGGCATTAAAGCGGGGGTGATCTGGGCGGGCGCGGTTTACAGCTACGATGATTTTGTGAAGTACGCCATCACCGATACCTCGTATGTCGCCCCAGTGGCGGAATCCGCGGGGCGGCGGCGCAGCCGGGAAATCAGCGAGACCTACGGCCAGCCGAATACGCGCGTGCCCTTCTGGGCGGCGGTCTCGCTGACCAAAAACATCCAGTATCTGCACAGCCCGCTGCAAATCCATCACGCCGTTGATGATGATGTGGTGAATATCGGTTATTCGCGTGATCTGGTGGCGGTGCTGGAAAACAACGCCAAAAGCTATAAATATTTTGAGTACGACAGCGGCGGGCATAATATCGGCGCGCCGTCTTTTAATCTGGCGATGCAGCGCACCATCGCCTTTTTCCGCGAACATTTATAAGATATCAGGTCTCATGGTTGGATTGAGTGAAATTTGTGCGTAGGGTATAGGCGAGGCACTGCCTCGCCTATACCCATCAAGTTAAGCGCGTTTGCCGC
>DATALK010000704.1:0-9033 GCA_036261085.1 Phototrophicaceae bacterium
ATAATCATCTGCTGTTTTATCCGGGTACGGATGTTGTTGGTCACGGGGAAATGATGAAGGAGTATCACGGGGCGCTGGTACATTTGCAGGATGCGGGCGCGATTCTGGCGGGTTATGTGGACAATCCCATGCGCAGCCGGATGGTGATCCGTCTGCTGCATTTACTGAGTATCCCGGAGGCCGAACTGGCCCACGCGGATATGAGCGTCAGCCCGGAGATGGAAGGGCTACGCGATATTCACCTGTTTGACGCGGTGCTGGAACCGGGCGAACGTTCGGCCCTGATGGTGCAGAATTCACCGCGCAATCTGGAATATAAAAAGCGCGGTGTCAGTTACGAAATCGCGTTTTTCTACCTGAAGGTGTCCACCGGCTATCGGAACTCCATGGTGCGGGTAGATGTGCCGCTGTGGGTCGCCCGCGATAAAACCAGGATAGATGAACTCCACGCGCTGCTGGTCACGCAATGTCAGATGCAGGGGCGTAACCCGTATCCCTATGCGCTGACCCGCGCCGACGAACTGGCGTATGTCAGCGGCAAGGATAAAGCTAAACTGGATGAAATGATTGGCCTGGAACTGCGCGCCAAAGGTGTGGAACCACAGTATTTTTCGGCCAAAACCTGGGGCAAAGAACTCGCCCGCAGCACTAAACGCCCGTATGAAATGTGAGGGAGATGGTTTAGATGGTATCAATCGAGCCAGAACAAACGGCGATGGTGGGGCGTGTGCTGCGAGCCAGCACGCGCGGTTTTATTTGTGGCACACAGAGCAATAAAGTAGATGATCGGCATGATTTCGGCGCGTTTGTGAACGCCCCGATTGCCAATGATGACTCAGTGCGTGTGGTTGGATTAATTTATGCCGTTGAAATCAAGGACGATCTGCTGGTCAGCGAACTGGTGATGGCGGAAGCGGTCAACAGCAGCATTATGCGCGACCAGCGGGAAAATCGGATGGTTCCGCTGGAAATCAGCGTGTTGAGCATCGGCTATTTTTACCGGGACATGATCGTCCAGAGTTTGCCGCCGCGCCCGCCGATGAGTCTGTCGCTGGTAGAGCGGTGTCCCCCTGATAATGTGTATGCGTTTACCCAGCGGTTGGACTTTTTGCCGCTGGCGTTGAGTGCCGCCGAAGTGCCATCGGATGATCTGATCGGCGCGGCCATCCGGTATGCATCCTTTGCCTATCCCGACAACCAGCGGTACGAGTTCCTGGTACGGTGTGGTCGTGAAATTGCCCGCCAGCTTTCGCACGATCTGAAACGCCTGGAACACGTTCTGGCGCTGATCCGACCTTAGCCCCTCCTGCGTGAAAATCCAACCACTTTGTTTTTCCATACTCCCAGAATAGCACAAAAATTCTAATTTGTAAAGCGGGATGAGCAAAATTCACAACATGATTGTGTCTAATCCCAAAACTAATAAAGGCCCACCGCCACCGAAAAATTTATCGCAGATAACACCTTAAGACTGAGCCGCCGCCTTTTAGAATTTTGCTGTGTTGACCTTTCGCACGCGCCCAACGCGGCTTGACACGGGGCCCAGGCGAGATAATATTATCTTAAATCGGAGTTAATTGTGTCATGTAAAACACGATAACTGGATGCACCTGGCACATGCGCCGCGCCGTTTTTTATCGTGCCGGACTCAAGGAAGTGTTTGATGACCAATGCCCCTTTGACCCAACGAATTGCCGCAATTGATGTTCTGCGCGGTTTTGCACTGGGCGGTATCCTGCTGGTGAATATCCTCGATTTTGGCAGTTCGGCTTTCCGCGCTGGGACTTTGGGAATACGTGGCAGCACCTTCGACCAACTTATTGACCAAATGATTGTTGTGTTCGCCGTCACCAAGTTTTACCTGTTGTTCAGCTTTCTGTTCGGCGTGGGTTTTGCGGTGCAAATGTGCCGAATGGAGGCAACGGGACGCCCCTTCGTTAGTTTTTACCTGCGCCGGTTAAGTGGGCTGTTTATCATTGGGCTGGCCCATGCGGTGCTGCTGTGGGACGGGGATATTCTCCGCCTGTATGCCATCGTTGGCGGGCTGCTGCTGGTGGTACGCAAGCTGCCGCTGCGCGTTCTGCTGGGATTGGCGCTGAGTATCACGTTGGGAGCACTGATATTTTTTGCCACCCAGATGGACATCTCTCGATTTGGCGATCCCGCAACCGATCACCTGATCCCGCTGTTGGTCGGTAAAAACTATGCTGCACTGGTTAGCTACCGCCTGAGCGCCCAACTCCAACTTGGTTCTCAGTTTCCCATTTTTCAGATTCCAATGGTGGCCGTGATGTTTCTCCTCGGCCTGGCAGTAGGTCGCAATGGCCTTCTTGACCAACCCGAACGCTACCAACCGTTCCTGCGGCGCTGGTGGGGTTGGGCATTGGTCGTTGGGTTGCTGGGCAATTTCCTGCTGGCGGGCGGATATGCTGTCCACAACACCGTGCTGGTGAGCATCGGAATCTATGTCGGCGCGCCCGTCCTGAGCTTTGCTTATGCCAGTCTCGTGCTGCTGAATGTCGAACGCTTACGGGCGTTGGCCCCTGTCGGCCAGATGGCGCTGACTAACTACCTGATCCACTCGCTGGTGTTCACAACGGTGTTTTACGGCTATGGTTTAAGACGATACGATCAACTGCTTGTTTGGGCGCTGCCGGTGCTGGTTGCCCTGATCTACGGCGTGCAGGTGTGGTTCAGCGGGTGGTGGCTGCGGCGGTTCCGCTTCGGCCCGGTAGAATGGTTATGGCGCTCCCTGACCTACGGCGCGGTTCAACCGATGGCCCGCCTAAATGACCCCATAAGAAACCTCTCGGCCTGAAAGCCGGGGCAGCATGGAGCCGGTCATCGTTAAATTTTGACCGGTTCCTCATCTTGTTTTTCCCAAATCAGAGTATTATAACAACCGGAATGAGCTGAAAAGCGCTCCCTAGGTAAGGCGTCACTGGCCGTTCCGCTCTGTTAACCGTTTAACGGGTGTCTAATGAAATTCAATTTCCGTACCCAATTTCCCCGTTGCCGTTCCCTCATCTCAGCGAAAATACCATCCTGCTCATCCTGGCAGTCACGGTTGGTCTGGCAACCGGCGTCGGTATCTGGCTGTTTGATGCCGGGATCGAATGGTTTCATTACCTGTTTTACGAGTGGCTGACCGTCGAAATCCTGGGGCGCTGGCTGGGCGTTTTTGCCATTGTGGTCTTGCTGGCGCTGGCCGGTTGGCTGGTGGGCTGGCTGATGCAGCGGTTTGTCGGTACGGAACGGCATCATGGGCTGGCCGGCATCATCGAAGCGGCGGCGCTGGCCGGTGGGCGACTGCCTTACCAGTTCATGCCGATTAAAACGCTGGCTTCGGCGCTGTCCTTGGGGGCCGGTGCGGCGGTTGGCCCGGAAGCGCCCAGCGTGGTCATCGGTGCGAATATCGGCTCCTTTTTGGGCCAGCGCTTACATTTGTCCGAAGAGCGGCTGCGGCTGCTGGTGGCAGCGGGGGCGGCCAGCGCGATTGCCGCCGCCTTTCGCGCCCCGATTGCCGGGGTGTTTTTCAGCATGGAAGTGATTTTAAACGGCGAGTTCAGCACTGGTTCATTTAGCATCGTGGTTTTGGCCGCCGTCACCGCGTCGGTTTTTATGCAGGCGGTGACGGAAGCCGCGCCCGTGTTAGGCCACCTGAATTTTACGCTGGGCAGTCCGGCGGAAATTCCTTTTTATGCGCTTCTGGGGCTGCTGCTGGCCCCGGTTTCAGTGCTGTTTATTCATATGGTTCACTGGCAGCACCTTAACCTCTCCCGCCCTCAGAAAACCGCGCTGGCTGGAATGCTGGTCGGCCTCGTTGCCATTTTTCTGCCCCAGATTATGGGGCCGGGCCGCGAATTTATGGCCGAGGTTCTGAACGCCCGCGCCGATTTCACCTTTCAACTGCTGCTGGCGCTGGGGTTTGCCAAGCTCATCATGACCGCGATCAGCATTGCCGGGGGGGGTGTCGGCGGCATTTTTGCGCCAACCCTGTTTGTTGGCACGGTACTGGGCGGCGCGTTTGGTTTGCTCATTGCGCAGGTTGTGCCGGAAAGTCTGGCGGGCAGTCCGCAGGCTTACGCCATCGCGGGCATGGCCGCGGTGATGGCCGGAGTCGTGCGTGCGCCCATCACCGGGATTCTGCTGGTCTTTGAACTCACCAACGATTACCGGCTGATTCTGCCCATCATGTTCACAACGGTGATCTGTGTGTATCTGACCGAACGCCTGGTTCCCGCTGGCATTGACACGCTGACACTGCTGCGCAGCGGTTTACGCTTGCAGCCGGGGCGTGAAGTGGACATGATGCAGGGTATCACCGTGCGGGAAGCTATGCTGACACCAGCACCGACGATTCCTGAAACCGCTTCCCTGGTTGAACTCCGGGATCGTCTGCGTGAGCAGCATACCCATTCCTTGTGCGTGGTAGCTGCCGATGGGGGACTGACCGGCATTGTGACTCTCTCCGATCTGCAACACGCTTACGAGAATCACAGTGACAAACTGCTAACCGCTGGCGAAATTTGCACGCATACCGTTATGACGGCGACGCCCGAAGATGTAGTCTGGCACGCCATTCGCACCATGAATACCAGCGGCGTTGGCACACTGCCCGTCGTCAAACCCGGCACAAACGAATTGGTGGGCCTCATCAGCCGGGAAGGGGTGGTACGGGCTTATGATCTGGCCGTCACCCGCAAACGGGAGCAGCACCAGCACGCCCAACAAATCCGTCTGAATACCCTCACTGGCGCGCATGTTATCGAACTGCATGTTACACCGGCTGCCCCGGTAGTTGGGAAATGTATCCGAGAAGTGACATGGCCGGTGGAAAGTATCATCGCGTCCGTGCGACGGAAAGGTAAACTGATCGTTCCGCACGGGATCACGCAGCTCCAAGCCGGGGATACACTGACCATTGTGGTTGCGTCCGATCAGGAAGCGGAATTGGCGCGATTATTCAGTTCCGAGAATCAGAGCGGCGAATAGCTGCTAATACCCGCCAATGGGGAAATAAAAACCGCGTTGGTTCCCTTAAATCTGGCAAGAACAGCGCGGTGAAAAATTCTACTGCGAAGTTGTTTTAGTATAACAAGGCCCGCGCCACCGCGCCAGCTTTTGGGGGAATTTTTAATGCCGATTGTGCTTATGATGGGTCTGCAACCTTAACCACAGGAGGACAGAGCATGATCTATCACGGTAACGGCGCGCACTGTTTCGCCAACAGCTTCTATATGGGCCTGCGGTCATCGGGCCAGACGGACATCCCCGAAGTCCCGTTCCTCGAATTCCTGACCACCATGCCGTTTGGGGCGTTCTACGTGCGTCCGGCGCATCTGTTTTTCCCCAGCGGCCCCGGCATCGAACCGGACGCGGGCATCAATCTGGCGCTCCAAACGATGGGCTGGACGTGCGAGAATTATCACGGCGGGAGCGAAGCCGAAGCGTTAGCCCAACTGCGAACCGCGTTAAGCAGCGGCCCGGTGATGGTTGGCCCGGTGGATATGGGCTACCTCACCTATGCCCCCGGCCACGAACACCAGGGCGGCCTCGATCACTACATCATCGTTCTGGAAGCGGATGAAACCCAGGTGCGCGTCAATGACCCGGCGGGCTGGCCCTGGGCGCGACTGCCAATCAGCGACTTCATGACGGCCTGGCGTGCCGAGGCGGTGGATTACGGCCAGCGTCCGTACCGGATGCGCTGGAACTTCCGCCGGGAACAGCCCGTCAGCCGCGCGGAGATGATCGCCCGCACACTGGTGGCGGTTCGCCAACGGCTGGCCGCCGAGTGGTCACATCCTGACCTGGCGCAAGGCGCGGATGCTATTTGCACGCTGGCGCACGACTTACGGGAAACCGTTCCCGATCCCATCGCCGGACGATTAATCTGGTTCGCGCTGCCGCTGGCGGCTGATCGGCTGAACAATGCTGCCGCCTACCTGCGCGAAGGGGACGCAATTCCGGCAGCGGACATCGCCCTGGCTGCCGCGCGCTTATATGGCGAAACGCTGACCGCCGCCATCCAGCACGATTGGACAACCGCCGCTGCGCTGCTGGAACGTATCGCCCCGCTGGAACACGATTTGGAACAAGCGCTGCGGGCGGGATAATCCACCATTATGATCTGTCAACCGGTAGGGGAGCATCTGCCGACGCTCCCCTACCGGACAGTCACTTTACCCCCAGATGCCTCGTCAAATCAATCTTGTTGGACTCATCATCCCTACTTATAGCAGATTTAAATGCCCTATATCTGTTACGTTCCAGTGATCTTTCCCCTAATTTTTGGGGGGTATGTCCCCTGTCGGCGAGTCTTATAATGCCAGAAAGTGGTTGTGAAGAAATTTACAAAGGAGGCTGCATGGACTCTGACTCTACGGAGGGGGAACGACCATGAGCTAATGGACGGTAGGTTCCAGCCATTCCCTCTCGCCTATTCCCCCGCTCTGCCAGCATTGAATAAAACTGCCAACAGAACCGCCTGATTCCGGTTCTCATATACTCACTCCAAAGCGAGGTGAAATCATTTCAACTGTGCGCGTTGCTGCGATTCAGATGCATCCGGCAACCTCGGGCGCGATGTCATTTGTTATGTGGATAGTTTTTTTGCCCGAGTTTCATACCTGTTCAGCGCCGAGCGACGGCAAAAAGCCAAGCTGGCTTGTAGATAACCAAGCTACCGTTGGCAAAGTTTCAACTATTTAAGGAGACCAATTATGAGTACCAAGCCCCTCAGTCAATCGTCAGTCCCTTCGGCAGAGACAGCGGCGGGCTTCCGTCGGTGGGCAATCAAAAGCGCGGTAGCGGCGCTGGTAATGGCCGCCATACTATTTCTGGCGGCGGGCCGCCTGGATTGGCCCAACGGCTGGCTTTACGTTGGTTTTATGGCTGGTGTATTGGTCATAGACGCGATAGTGCTGCCACATGAACTGCTGGCTGAACGGTCTCAGGGTCGAGAAGGCACCAAAAAATGGGATGTTTTTCTCGCCAGTGGGATGGCCGTACTGCTGCCACTGCTCATCCTAGTTGTGGCTGGATTGGATAAACGCTGGAGGTGGTCACCTGAGCTGCCAACCTGGCTTATCCTGGCGAGTCTCATGATTAGTTTGGTGGGGGCATTGCTGACGATTTGGGCCATGCGTATCAACGCTTTCTTCTCCAGCACCGTTCGTATCCAATCCGAGCGAGGCCATCAGGTCGTCAGCAGCGGCCCCTACCGTTTTGTCCGCCATCCCGGTTATGTCGGTGTCCTGGTGTGTTATCTTCCGGTTCCGTTTATCCTGGGAGCGTTATCAGCCCTGGTGCCAACCGCGCTGCTGGTGCTGGTCACTTTTGTCCGCACGGCGCTAGAAGACCGCACCCTGCAAGCCGAACTTCCTGGCTATCGCAACTATGCCCAACACACACGCTACCGCCTCATCCCCGGCATATGGTAAGAACCGCGACATAAATTTTGCCAACCCATAGTCGCCAGGGCGCCGGTGGGATGCCCTGGCGAGCGGTAATATTCCCGCGTCATAATTTATTTTGATAAAGCCCCATTGGGAAACATGCAGGTCAAACAGTTCGCGCAGTTTCAGTCTTACGGTGTCTGGCTTGATGGTTATCACAGTTCACCGCGCAACCGCGCCCGTTGGGTTTCCAGCCAGACGCGCCAGACGATCAGCGTGGGTGTGAGCAGCAGCGCCCACGCGACCAGATTCATGGCCAGCGTGATTGCCATGTTCCCGGCCATTTCTACTCCGGCGCTGGTATTTTGTGGGCTGGGGCCAATCACTACCGGGTGAATGGTATCGCCGCGCTGCCGGGTAATAGTTGCTGTCGCCAGCGCGGTTCCCAGCAGCAGGATTACCAGCACGGACGCGACCACCCGCCGCCGTTCCGAGTTTTCGAGACTCTGGCGCAGCAGCAAATAGGCAACACAGGTGAGCATCATCACGGCGGAAGCGACCATACGCGGGTCTTCCGCCGTCCACCACGTATTCCAGGTGGGCCGCGCCCAGATCGAACCCAGGCACACGTTAATCAGCGCCAGCACAAAGCCAACTTCAACAGCGGCCAGCGCCAGCCGATCCCACTTTGACGCGCGGGTAGTCAGATAGCCCAGCCCGCCGATCACGCCCACCACAAATGCCAGAAACGCGCCCGCGAACGAGGCCAGATGCACGTAAAATAATCGCTGCACGTCGCCCTGAAACCGGTCTGTCCCGGCATAAGTCAGCATCAGTACCACACCCACGAGGACGCCGGCAGCGCTGGCAACGGTTAAACCCCATAACCAGCGTGATAATTGGCGGAGCATTTCAGGTTTTGCGCTCATATTCCCTCGATGGAAACTACATTAAAAACTCATCGGCCAATCGGCCTGTTCCGGCGGCAAGCCCTGGGCCAGTGCCCAGATTTTGGCCTGCTCGTTTTCTTCTGCCGAGGTGATGACGAACTTTTTTGCCTTAAAAATCAGCACGGTACACTGCCGGTCTGGATACTGCACATCTACATAATTACAGGGCGCGTTTAAATAGCGGCGTACCAGCGCGGCAAATTCGTCTACACGCGGATACGGCACCGCCACCCGGAGATGTTTACTGTCCTCGCGTTCCAACTCAAACCAAAATGCAATATCTATCAGCGCTTGTTTCACCTCGGCATAATCGGTCAGCGTCCAATCGAGAATGTAAGCATTGGTTTTCATCGTTTTGTCCCTTGAATAATGCTGTTCTCCCTCCCTGCTATTGTACCCGCTTTGGCCGATTTTAAGGCGGCAAGGCGGCCAACCGAGCCTTAATCCTCCGCCGGGTCCAGTTCGTCGTCGGACTTGGCGGCTTTTAAGGGGGTTGCCAGCACTTTATCCACCCGGCGGCCATCCATATCCAGCACTTCAAAGCGGAAACCGGCGCATTCAAAGCGGTCTCCAGCGGCGGGAATGCGCTCCAACTGCGCCATCACCAGGCCGCCTACCGTCTGATAGCGGCTTTCGTCCTCGCCGGGGAGTTCCTCCACATCAAGCAGTTCTTTTAAATCCGC
>DATALK010000705.1:0-2280 GCA_036261085.1 Phototrophicaceae bacterium
ATACAGTTCGTCAACCCACCACTTGTGGTTCAGAGCGTTAAAAACTGCACCTTGCAGCGGCTCTTTTTCTCCAGCCGGTTGGCGGCCATACAGCCAGTACGCCAGGAAGATACCGGCCAGCGCCAGCACCGTTGAAATCGCGGCCACTGTGCCGTTAAAAGTGGCGGCTTCGGCTTCATGCGTGGTGTGTTCCAGCCAACTGCCGAGTGTATGCACTCCCGGCAGATTCAGCGCCCCACCAACCGCTGCCAGAACCGCCAGAGCGATGAGTGGTATCAGCATCGTGCGGGCGCTCTCCGGCGCGTGTTCGGCAGCGTGAGTCCGCCCCTTGCCAAAGAACACCAGGAAAATTTGCCGCGCGATGTAAAACGCCGTCAGGAACGCCGCCGCCGACAAAACCAGGTAGGCCAGTGGATATTTTTCAAAAGCGGTTGCCAGGATTTCATCTTTGGAGAAGAACCCGGCCAGCGGCGGAATCCCGGCCAGCGCCACCGCACCGATGACATACGTCCAGAATGTCACCGGCATTTTGGCGCGCAGACCGCCCATAGAGCGCATGTCTTGCGCATCAATGGCGCTGCCGTGCGCACCATGCGCCACACCATGAATAACCGAACCCACCGCCATGAACAGCAGCGCTTTAAAAAAAGCGTGCGTAACAAGATGGAACATTCCCGCCGTGTACGCGCCCATGCCCACCGCCGCTACCATAAAACCGAGTTGGCTGATCGTGGAATAGGCCAGTACCTTCTTGATGTCGAATTGGCCGAGAGCAATACTCGCGGCCAGCAGCGCCGTAAGTGTGCCAACCAGCACGACTACACCTTGCGCTGCCGGTGATAGGGCGAATAAAACGCCCGTGCGCGTAATCAGATAGACACCCGCCGTAACCATTGTCGCCGCATGGATCAGCGCCGACGCGGGCGTTGGGCCGGCCATCGCGTCCGGCAGCCAGACAAACAGCGGAATTTGAGCGCTCTTGCCGGTCACGCCGACCAGCAGCAGCAGGCAGATTAGGGTCGCCAGCGGCGCGCCCACGACCAACGTATCTTCTGCCCCCGCGAATACATCTTTAAAATTCAAGGAGCCAAACGCCCAGAACATGGCAAACATTGCCAGCAGCAAACCGGCATCACCGATGCGATTTGCCAGCATGGCTTTCCGCGCCGCGTTGCTGTTCTTCAAACCCTCGCCGCCGGTTTTATCAAACCAGAAACCGATGAGCAGGTAGGAACACAGCCCCACGCCTTCCCAACCGACAAACAGCAGCAGGAAATTATCTGCCGTGACCAGCACCAACATGGCGGCCAGGAACAGGTTTAAATAGACAAAAAAACGCGCAAACCGCGCGTCCCCGTGCATATAACCGATGGAATACAGGTGAATAAGCGTGCCGACGCCGGTCACGACCAGCATCATCGTGACGGACAGCGTATCCACCCGGAAGGCCCAGGCCGCTTGCAGCCCGCCCACATTAATCCACTCGGCCAGTTTAATGACCTCACCCTCCGGCGCACCGGACAGCGCCATCAACTGGAGGACAGCGATCCCAAAAGATAGACCCGCCGCCAGCGTGGCGATGATCCCCGCCACCGGTTCGCGCATTCGATTACCCAGCGCCAGGATAATAACCAATCCGGCTAAGGGGAATGCGATCACCAACGGAACCAGATTAAACATAAGTACCCTTTCGTAAAAAGAAGGCTGACTTTAACCTCGTAATGTCGAAAGTTTATTGATGTCCAGCGACCCCAAACGCCGCCGCACCTGCACCGCCAGCGCCAACCCGACCACCGCCACCACCGTATCGGCGACAATCAGTGTCACCGCGAGACTCTGGCCGAGATTGGTCTGGCCGCTAAGGCTTCCGGCTGCGACCAGCGCCAGCACCGCGCCTTTGACCAGAATTTGCAGCGCGACGATAACTTTAATCAGGTTGCGGAGGATGAGCAGCCCATACAACCCCACCCCCAGCAGCACCAGTGAACCAGCAATAATCAAATTGAGGGGCGTCATACGTGTTCCTTTTCCAATTCAGGGACGAGGATTTCTTCGTTTTGAGGTTCTTCAGCCGGAGCTTCGATCTCTTCCTCAGCTTCGGCGGCCAGCGTCGCCCCGGCTTCGCGCTGTTCATCGGCCAGGATACCGAGCAAACCCAACACGCCGGAGGGTGAGGTCATTAAACTGGCCGAGTGGATTAATGTGGGCGGGCTGCAAGCGGCCTGGGCCTTCCGGGTGGATACGCTGTCCGTCACGATGATGCTGGTCGTGACCGGCGTC
>DATALK010000454.1:0-1746 GCA_036261085.1 Phototrophicaceae bacterium
ATTTTCGTAGGATGGGTGCGTGAACCCATTCGCATCAAATTAGCGCTTTGGTCGCCAGTGGCTAAAGCCGTCTGGCTGAATTTACAGTCTGTAAGCCCACTAAAGGGGCTAGTAAATACCTGACAAGAATCTTACCTATCCCTTCGGTGGACATGGCTTTTCAGGTAGCCCTGGGGTTAAACCCAGGGCGGCGCATCGGCGTGTCTTAACTTGATGCCAATTGGAGCGGTTCACGAACCGCCTCTTTTATACCCGACGCTTCCTTATAATATCCCGCCGTTAACCCGGATACGGCACAGCCTGCACCTGCTGGTTAAGTTCCGTCCACAACTGCGTCAGTTCCGCCTGTACTTGCGGCACAATTTCAGCCACCGGCACGATGGTTTTCTCGGCACGGGTGCGGTGTTTCATTTCGATGCCGCCCTGCTCCAGCGCCTTTTTGCTGACGGTCAGCCGCAGCGGGCAGCCGATTAAATCCGCATCGTTAAACTTCACGCCGGGGCGTTCGTCGCGGTCATCAAACAACACTTCGATTCCATTCCGTTGAAGATTGTTATACACGGTCTCGGCAGTTTCATTGGCCGCGCTACCGGTAGAATCATGAATCAGCACCAGATGCACCGGATATGGCGCTACCGATACCGGCCAGCACAGGCCGTGATCGTCGTGATGCGCTTCCGCCACACAGGCCAGCAGCCGACCCAGGCCGATACCATACGATCCCATAATCACCGGCTTTGAGTTGCCTTCTTTATCCAGGAACGTACAGCCGAGCTTATCACTGTAGCGCGTGCCGAGCTTAAAGATATTGCCAACTTCCACGCCGCGCACGGCTTTGAGCGGCTGGCCGCATTCCGGGCAGGCATCCCCTTCACGCGCGGCGGCGATATCAGTCACATGCTGCGCCGTATAGTCGCGCCCGTAGTTGGTGTTCAGCAGGTGATACCCGGCTTCGTTCGCGCCGCTGACCAGATTCGGTGATTTGGCAATGCTGTCATCTACCACAATCACGGCATCATGCACCCCGATAGGCGAACCATAGCCCGGCACCGCGCCCACGGCGCGAATTTCTTCCTCGGTAGCGGGCCGCATGGCTTTGGCCCCCACCGTGTTTGCCAGCTTAATTTCATTCACTTCCATATCACCGCGCACAATTGCCAGGATGAACTGCTGAACATCGGCATCATTCTCGCGGACGGTTGCCATCATAAACACCGCTTTGGCGGTTTTCGCCGCGGGCAGTTCCAGAAAATTTGCCAGCGCTTCAATCGTGGTTGTGCCGGGGGTGGCGACTTTTTCCAGCGGCAGCGGGATTTCGTGCGGCAGTTCCGGCTTCTGGAAACACGCCACTTCCCGGTTAGCCGCGTAGCCGCAGTCACACACCAGCAGCGTGTCCTCACCAATCGGCGTCAGATACATAAATTCGTGCGCCAGCTTCCCGCCCATCATGCCCATGTCACCTTCAACGGCGATCACCTCCAGACCGCAGCGGTTGTAGATGCGGAAGTAGGCGCTGTAATGGGCGCGATACTGTTGATCCAGGCCGTCCCAATCGGCGTCCAGTGTGTAGCTGTCTTTCATCGTGAACTCGCGCACGCGGATTAACCCGGCCCGCGCGCGGGGTTCGTCGCGCCATTTGGTCTGAATGTGATACACCAGCGCGGGCAGTTGGCGATACGAGCGGATTTCCTTCCGTACCAGTTCGGCGACCACTTCTTCATGGGTCATCGCCAGCACCATATCGCG
>DATALK010000706.1:0-2071 GCA_036261085.1 Phototrophicaceae bacterium
GATGCAGGTGGCGACCCTGGATCGGGAGTTCGCGGCGTTGTTTGAAGCCTATTACCAGCGCGTGTTTGCGCGCACGATGACCGCCGACCCGCATCTGCACCGGGTCATTCCGGTGGGGAAGACCATTCGGGCGGATTACGAGATTCAGCCTTACGAAAGCGCGGCGGAAATTATCGAAAACAGCCGCGCCTGGGGCGTGGCCGACTGCATTTGCCGGAAGCAGAAAGCGCTGGTTGGCGATCCCTGCGATCATCCGGTGGACGTGTGTATCTGGCTCAGCAGCGTTGGCGGGATTTTCGACAATGATCCCAAAGTGCGCGTGGTGTCCAAAGAGGAAGCGCTGAAAACCCTGGAACGCGCCGCCGACGCGGGGCTAATCCATTCGACGGCCAACAATCAGCAGAACATCCGCTATATTTGCAACTGCTGCACCTGTTCCTGCGGCTTTTTGCGCGGGATTGCCGATTTGGGCATTGCCAATGTGATGGCGCGTTCGGCCTTTGTCTGCAAGGTGGATGCCGAAGTGTGTCTCGCCTGTGAAGGGTGCATTGAGTACTGCCAGTTCGGCGCGCTGGAAATGGACGGCAGCAGCGTCAGCGTTGACCCCCAGCGCTGTGTGGGCTGCGGGGTGTGTGTGCGCAACTGTTCCGAAGACGCGCTGGCACTCGTCCGGCGGCCTGAGTCTGACATTAAACCTGTGCCTGCAAATGAGGCGGTCTGGGGAAGCGAACGGGCCGCGAACCGGGGGCTGACCGGGAATCCGCCGCGCTGAGAACCACCTCAGGACTGACAAACATAGCCTTTTAAGGGATGCGGGGTGGCTGCGCCTGGGGTTCAAAACCCCAGGCTATTGAGGAAAACTTCTAAACCGCTAAAGCGGTTATTGCACCGTTCTAAACCTCTTTAGAGGTTTCCAGCTTGCTGTGTAGCCTGACGTTTAATGCGCTTTCACAAATTAATACGGAGTAAGGCCAACATAGTGGAGCAAGTCGGGTGAGGGTTGCTGCCATTGGTCAAACCAGCAGTCAACCGCCTGTTGTAAGGCCGGCCAATCATCAACAAGGGGATGGAGGTGCAAGAGTTCCTGGCGTAAACGCCGCCACACCTGCTCAATCGGATTCGTCCAGGGGGCATAGGTTGGCAACCGGAGCAAGGTAATGCGGCTCCCGACTAAGGCCAGCAAGATGTCGGGATGGAAATGCACCGGCCAATTATCCTGAACGACAAAAATCGTCTGGACGTGGGGGTAAGCGGCTTCCAGGGCGCGGTAATGGGCTAATAACGCCCGCCGATCGAAGCTGCTGCGTTGGTGGGCCACCACGTGGCCGGTCAAGAAGTTCAGACTGGCACACACGCGCCGCTTGCTATTCGCTCCCTGCCCGCTGGGAGCCAGCGGCTGTTTGCGACCCACTGGCGCGTAAGCCTGGGCCAGGGTGGGACGCCGATAATAGGTCATCTCATCCTGATACACCACCACATAGCGCGCCGGTTCGCGGCGCGCCAGGTTTTCCGCAGCCCGCACATAGGCCAGCTTGAGCGCATAATCGGGGTCTGGGGAATGGACGTAGTGGCGTCCACGTTTGTAGCGCAGCCCCAAACGCCGTAACGTCTGCCAAACACAGGTCAAACTGCTGTCCCGCAACCAGGGAATGACCTGCCGCAAGCCCGCCAACCACCAGCGGCTCCGCTGCAAGCCGCTCAGACTAGGCGCGGCTTGAACGATGGCTCCTACTGCTTGGGTGGCTTCCGTCACCGTGCGAGGGGGAAAACCGCGCCTTGCGCCCCCGTCCCGGTCGGATCATTAACCCTTCCAACCCGTCCTGGTGATAGGCTTTGATCCACCCATGTACTGTTTCGGGTTCATGACGCTTCAGTAAGCCCGTCGCCGCCACCTGACTCAGCAGCTGCCCCTCGTTGACTTTGAGCAGCGCTGCCGCACGCTCGCGCAAATACGGTTTCGCATGATGGTTACGCACCGCCTGCAATTCGGCCACTTGGGCTGCGGTTAAGTCAAGCTTGACCCGTTTGGGCATCATACCCCTCCCCGCTGTTTCTCTTCATTTTACTCCGT
>DATALK010000707.1:0-1700 GCA_036261085.1 Phototrophicaceae bacterium
GAGCGCGAATCGTCCAGCACCGACCAGCCCGCCCGGGACATCAGCCCCAGACTGAGGGGGGTGTAACCGTTGATCCCGTCTAGCGTGCGCATCGTGCCGCGCAGATTGGTTTCGTCCACGTCGCCGGGATGCCACACCGTATTGGTAGCTTTCACCTGAATCGATAGATTTTCCGGCGTGAAACCGCTGCCGTCGTCCTGATATTCCAGGCGCAGATAAGCATTTTCGATGATGGCGCTCGTCGGTGTGGTGTGGACGGTAAAGGCAGGGACGGACTGCTGCCGGAACCACATCGCCTGACTGGCCCGATTTTCAAACTCCCCGGCAGGGTTGTATTCCAACCGCAACAGACGCTCCGCCAGCAGCGTGAAACGGGCATTTCCGACCCGCACAATCGCCTCCGGGTTGGCGTTTGGCTGTAAATCCAGCCGAAAATGTTCAGGAATGACAGACATGACGATTTCTCCGTTGGCAACATGAACCCCACCAATCTACCATTGGGCGGGTACGTAATTCGTTAGGACATCAATAAGATGGAATGATGGGCAGGTGGGCGGCCACATTGGGCCGCCCCTACAACCCGTCAAATTAATCTTGTTGGATGATTAGTTGTCTTCGATTAACAGCACAAATCCAACAGACGCCGGACAATCTTAGCCCTTCACCGCGCCGATTGTGAGACCCACCTTCATATACCGCTGCAAAATAATCGCAATCAGCAGCGGCGGCAGGAGCGCAATAAAAGAAGCCGCCATTTGCAGATTCACGCCGTAGCGGTTCGCCAGATAAACCAGCCGCACGGTAATCGGCTGTTTTTCCGGGTCGGTAATGACCAGCAGCGGCAGCAGGAAATCCTTCCACATGGCGACAAAGGCCAGCACGCCCAGGACAATCAAAATCGAGCGCGACAGTGGCAGAACTATCTGAATAAAAGTTTGCAGCGGGGAAGCGCCGTCAACCTTAGCGCTGTCTACAATTTCGCTGGGAATGCGGTCAAAGAAGGTTTTCAGGACAAAAATCGTGAACGCATCCACCGCGTAGGGCAGCCATAAACCCCAGTAGGAATTCAATAAATTCACATGGATGATGGGCAAATCCCCGATAGTGACATACAGCGGCACAAAATAAGCGATGCCGGGGGTCATCAGCGTGAATAGGAAACACATAATCACCAAACGCCCGCCTATGGGTTTCAACTGCGACAGACTGTACGCGGCGGCGGTGGAGACCGACAGCCGGAAGATAACGCCAACAATCACAATCGTAAACGAGTTCATAAACAGGCGGGTCATACTAAACTGCGACCAGGCGTCCTGGTAATTGCTCCACTGGGGGGTCACGGGCAGCAGGTTCAGCCCGGATTTAAAAATCTCGGTGCTGCCTTTTAAGCCTGACGTAAAGGCAAAGAAAAATGGGAACAGGGACACCAGCGCGGTTGCCAGCAGAACCAGGATAATCAGCCCGTAATACAGCCGTCCGCCGGGAGTGCGCAGTTCAATATTCGATAAAAAGCCGCGATCCATAATAAAAACTCCTGCTCGTTTTAACTTTCGGTGCTGACCCGTTGGTTGATGACGCGGTAGATAATCGAAAAGACCGCCAGCACGACAATCATCATGACGCTCCAGGCGGAAGCATAACCGAGATCAATACGGATAAAAGCGCGGTTATAAATGTGAATCGCCGGGGTTAAGGTTTCC
>DATALK010000708.1:0-2584 GCA_036261085.1 Phototrophicaceae bacterium
GCAGCAGCTTGTGGCTATCCACCTCGGCCTCGGCGGGCGCATCACGGAGGGTTTGACTGAACAATTGGGACATACGCATACAAAAAATTCCCCCTGGGTTACATAGTCGAAAGATTGTAATCAGGGAATCCCAAACCGACAAACCCGGGAATACGGAGACATGAAATTATTTAACTTCAAAAATTTTCTGACTTGCCACCGACAGCCCACTCAACCCGCTTCCTTATTTTTCCGAGAGATGTGGTTTTAATCAGAGAATCCGAACCATCTGAGCTTAATGCTATTCTCAAATGGTCTAAAGTATAATAATGTGTAAGTTTTTTATTTTGTTTTTGAACAGGGAGTGACCCTTATGTCAACGCTCCTGGAATTGGAACAACGGATTGCCGAACTGGAGGCCAGCCAACGCTGCGCCGAAATTACCGCGGAAATCACCCAAAAATTATCGCAAGCCACTGATGACCAGAGCATTTTAGACGCCGTTGCCGAACTGGCCGAGCAGTATGGCGTTGCCATGTCCACAATTGGGTATATTACTGAATTGGACGCCGATGGACGCCCCGTGATTCTCGAAGGGGCCGCCATTCGCGGCGGGAACGGACAACCGATTCCTTTAAGAACCCTCCCCGTCACCACTTATCGAGTGGCTGAACATCCGGGGTTACAAATCATCTTCGCCAGTGATGAGGCTTTCCTGATTATTGAAAATGCAGCGGAAGCCGCCGCCAAGGATAATACGATCAACATGTCGGCGCACATTAACATGGGGTTTAAGGCTGAAGGTCAATGGACGGGTGCAATCGGACTCTATTGGAAAGAACCGCGTACTTTTCCGCCGGAACTGCTGAATATTCTCGCAGCCATTCGCCCCATCCTCGGCAGTGTGATTGCCCGACGGCGGCTGCTGCGTGACCTGGAACGCCGAGTTGATGAGCGCACAGCCGATCTGCGCGAACGCGAAGCCCAACTGAAAGAAGCGCAGGCCATTGGCGGCTTTGGCAGTTTTGAAGTCAATCTGCTCACTGGGAAGCTGAACTGGAGCAATCAAATGTATGAAATCCTTCAGCTCGATCCCAGCCAACCGATTATGAGCATGGAAAGTTTTAATGAGATGGTCCATCCCGATGACCGCGAAAATTTTGTCCAGGTGATGGAAAGCGCCATTCGTAATACGACCCCAACCGTTAAAGCCCAATATCGTCTTATTCTCGCCGACGGTCAAATTCGCTACATGACAACCCAAGCACGGGTCACAACCGATGAAATGGGTCGTCCAGTAAAATTTACTGGCATTTTGCAGGATATGACTGACCGGCGAATGGCCCAGATCGAACGGGAACAGTTGCAGCAGCAGGTCATTGAGGCCCAGCGCCAGGCGTTGCAAGACCTGTCCACCCCAATTATTCCGATCCTGGATCGGATCATCGTGATGCCCCTGATCGGCGCCATTGATTCGGGTCGGGCCACCGACATCACGCGCACCCTGCTGCGCGGCATTAGCAATTACCGGGCTAAAGTCGTCATCCTGGACATTACCGGCGTGCCGATGGTAGATACCGGGATTGCCGCCCACTTAAACCATACCGTTCAAGCCGCACGGCTGAAAGGCGCACAAACGCTGGTCACGGGCATTTCCGACTCCGTTGCGGAGACGATTGTTGATCTCGGCATTGATTGGGGCAGCACAGAAATCCTCAACACGCTGCAATCGGGGTTGGTCGCGGCCCTCGACCGGCTGGGCTTACGGATTGAGCGAATCCATTAGAATGATAATGGTTTGAACCGGAGTGACGCAAAGCTCCGGTTTATTTCTCCCACTCGCGCCCGTCATTGATTTTTAACTTATCCAGCACCGCCTGACCGAGATCAATACCGTTCAGGCTGGCGATTTGCAGCAGATACAGCAGCACATCGGCCAGTTCGCCGGACAATTCCGTTTTGTCGGCGATCTCGCCCCACTGGAACAATTCCAGCACTTCGGCGGCTTCAATCGTAAGCGAAATGGCGAGGTTTTTGGACGTTTGTGGGTGTGGCGAATCCGGGCGATACCAGCCCTTGCCTTCCACAAATGCGTGCATCACGGCGGTCAGTGTTTGGAGTTCCATCGGTGTTTGTCCTCGCCCCAGCAGTTGATGGAACGAGGATACTCAAATTTGCCTGAAATGAAAATAAGAAGATTAACGGTCTACGCGGAGCCAGTTCTCGAAAAAATCCATCGAAAATCAGGGTGGTTGGTTAACCGCCCTGACAAAAGCTACCCAGCAGTTGCCTACAAAAATTACGGATTGCCCTGCATCCGAGCCATCGCCGAGGCAATTTCCTGGGGGAAACGCTGCTCAAAATCAAGCAGGCTGACCCATTCCGGTTGAATCACAATCCGTGCCATCTGGGAAAACATGGCGCTCACCTGCTGTGACCACCCGCGCCCCTGCTCAACACCAAAATACCGTTCGGCGGCCAACGCATACTCTGGCACAATCCCATCCACAATTTCAACCTGAGCGGTGCCGCGAATGGTCAGAACTTTATAAGGCCAGGTCATGCTATCAATTGTCATCGCCACTTTAGCGCAGTTGAGTACATC
>DATALK010000709.1:0-1846 GCA_036261085.1 Phototrophicaceae bacterium
AAGATCAGAACGGCTCAGATTGCGTCAGGCGGGGACATTCGAAAATAGTGCTGGGGGTTCTGGCTGGACGTATGCCTGAGCGATGATTCAAAAAGCCGACTACACGCCGGATTGCTGGATGAACACTGCCGCCTCCGGCAGCCCGCTTTGTGCGGGCTTTGTAGATTCAGCCGGAGGGCTTTCAGCCTCCGGCGCCGCCCAGCGGCGTTTGCCCCAGAAACCGAATGCACCCTTTGAAAACCGACAATGGTTTATAAAATCGAGCGGCGGAACAGCGGGGCTGTATCCCGCCAACACAGCGGTCACTCAAACCGGAAGGGATCGCCAGGGGGACATGGGTTACTGGCACGCCAGAGAAACCCGCGCAACCACTCGGCCAGATACGCCAGCCTGAATAGTTGACGTACTGGCTGCCCTTGCTGCTGAAAACTCAATGCAGCGGCGAATTATAACAATTCGAGGACGCTGCGGTTATAAGTCACGTCGGGGCTGTGGCGGCCAAAGTCGCGCACATCATCCAGGGCCTGGGTGTACATATCCACCAATTCCTGGTCGTCGCCTTTATAGCGACGCAGGGTTTGCAGCGCACAGGCGGCACAGCCTTTCATCGCCCGGTAGCTGTCGGTTTCACAGGCCAGACAGCCGTTCAGCCGGATCATCAGCATCATCAGGGCTAACGTTTCTTCGTGGGTTTCCGGCAGCGTCAGAATATGCTCGACCAGTTCGCGCCACTGGGGGCCGCGCAGTTTGCGCAGGGAAGAGATGACATGATGCGGGAATAACAACTCGTTGCTGGTATACATGCCGGTTTTTCTAAGCCTCAGTTCCGCTGATTTATTCATCCGTATCCGTCATTATAAACGAAAGCGTCCCAGTTTTTATCACAGACTTATCCTGGTTGGGTAGTGTGAAGGGCCGGGACACGCGGGTGATTTTATACTCGTCACGGGTAAAAAGCGCGGTTTAATTCTATACTGAACTGAATAAGACAGGAGGCAACCGGTGGAAACCCAAGCGCAGCGGTATCTGGAAAAAGCCATCCAACTTTATCGAGAAGGCAATGTGGTCGGCGCGGCCAAAGCGTTGGGGCAAGCGCTGGACTTGAATCCGGCGTTGGGCCACGACGCGGTAGCTGCCAAACTCGCTACCCGCCTTACCGGGCTGGACACGCTCGAAGCGTTGAAACTGATGCGCAACGTGGAAAAACGGGGAGCCTTCATCCACCAAAATCGTCCCAAACACCCAAAACACCTGTTTAACAACCTCGCCATTCGCATCGGGGTTGTGGTGGTCGTGTCGAGCATTCTGAGCGCCATTGGTGCGCTGACCAAATTCCAAACGGATCGGGCCGCCAGTGTAAATTCCACCACCGGCCAGATCGAACGTTACACGGTAGCCGTTGACGAGACCGCCCGCGACTATTATGTTGTCACGCCCAACGGCGAAATCCCCGAAAACGGCTGGCCGACCCTGGTCGTGATTCATGATGTTGGGCAAACGGGCGCGGATATGGCAAGCGCTTTTCAGGAAACCGCCCAGGCCAATGGGGTGGTGGTCATCGCGCCCACGCTGACGGAAATCCACGCCGATGCCACCGAAGCCGATTATGCCGCCGCCCGCCGGCTGCTGCTGGTACTGCTGGACGAAGCGCAAATGCTGACGTTCAACAATCCGCGCCTTTACCTGAGCTATCAAGGGCAAAGTTATTTTGGCAGTGGTCAGGGGGGCGGCCTTTGTCAGTTGGCTGGCGGGCCAGGGCTTGGACTATGCCGATGCCGGGTTTGCCATCAACCTGCCGGTGGGCGTGGTGCTGGCGAATGGCGAGCCGGACTTTTTTGCGCCCTCG
>DATALK010000001.1:0-3370 GCA_036261085.1 Phototrophicaceae bacterium
AGAGGGATGCCCTGGAACGCCCACTCGCTGGCTGACTTGCCTTCCAGTGTGACCTCAATCTCATTCGTAACCTCTAAAGTTTCCGGGTCACGGACGGCCAGCGTTTCCGAGCCATCACTCATATACAGATGGGTGTCGTCGTAACAGAGGCCCCAGCCTTCGCCCGTGTATTCAAACTCCTGCACCGGCTCAAAGGTCTCCAGGTCGTAGACAAAGGCGGTATCTTCTTTCCAGGTGATCTGAATCAGTCGGTCATCCACCAGCACCAGCCCTTCGCCAAAGTATTTATCGGTCAGGTCGGCCTGTTGCAGCACTTCGCCGGTCTCTGGTTCCACTTTGCGAAGGTCGGATTCGCCGTACATTCCGGTGCTTTCATAGAAAAGACCGTCGTGCAGTACCAAGCCCTGCGTGTACGAGTCGGTATCATGCGGATAGGTGGCGATGATTTCCGCCGTGAGCAATTCGGGGCGCTCCGGGATGATTTCCGGGGTTAATTCCGGCGTGGCCTCGGCAGTGGCCGGGGGCGGTGGGCGTGATCCGTTGGGCAAACACGATGGTTGCCGAACCGAAAAGAACGACCAGTAATAAACCAGCGAACAGCAAACGGCGCATAGTGATTTGCCTTTATATGACCAGGTTCAAGTGTTAAACGGGCCAATGGTATAAGAAAAGGCCACCCCACGCCAGATAAATCGGGCGGGTTCCAGGGGAATAGCGGGCGATTTGTGCAAGAGTACCGAGAAGTTCGTTCATAACGGGGCGGCAAGTAAAGAGCGGTACTACAAATGTGCCGCTCGTCATGATCTGGCGAAACTTAAAATTAATATAGTACGGACACGATCTATCGTGTCCGTACAGAAAGATTAGGATGGCTTTCAGTCTCTGCCGCGCCAGGAATAGAGCATTTTGCTTAATCCAGATACACGGTGCGATCCGGCGGCTTGTTGAACATCAGGTAGAAGAAGGTGATTATCAGCCCGGAGACGAAGCCACCAACATGCGCCAGGAAGGCCACGCCGCCGATGGTGGGGACACTCAGGGCCGCGATGCCGCTCAACAGGTTGACGATGAACCAATAGCCCAACATCGCCAGCGCTGGGATTTTGTAGAAGCGCGGGAAGAAGCGGAACCAGACAATCATCGTTTGCACCCGTGACCCCGGCCACAGCAGCAGGTAGCTGCCCAGGATGCCGGAAATCGCGCCACTGGCCCCGACTAACGGCACACACATATTCGGGTAAATCATGGTGTGGGTGAGGGCGGCGATAAAACCGGTGCCGAAATAAATCAGCAGGTACTTTTTCCAGCCATAATATTCTTCGACGTTGCGGCCAAAAATCCACAAAAAGCCCATATTCCCGGCCAGATGCGCCCAACTGCCATGAAAGAACATGCCGCGCAGGATGTCTATCACCGTCTCAAACGAGAAAAAGCTGCGGGTGATGTCGCACGGTACAATTGCCAGCGAGTAGAAGGTCTGCCGCAGTTCGGCAGGCGGCTGGAAAAACAGCCAGAGAAAAATCAGGCCATTCAGCGCAATTAAGCCGTAAGTGACATAGGCTTTGCTGCGCACCGGCTGGAGGGTCTTGACTGGAATCATAAACTCACCTGTTTCTGATACAATGCCCTTTGTTCTATTATACGGATTAGTTTGGCGGTGGGTTCCACTTTTGGGAAAAATTCCCTCAGCAAATTCTTATCCAGGGTCTTGCAATCCGGTCTAAATCATGTTACTCTTTGACATCATGATTACATTAATCCACTCCCACGTTCTGAATCTTGAGGCCATGTCCATGTGTAGCATGTGTATGTGTGGCCCATTTGATTCCCAGGACGTGTGACGCGGGCGCGGTTCAACAGTCGAACCGAAGAAGTGTGAAGCCAAAGAGCCAACCCGTCCTGGGCTGGCTCTTTTTGTTTATCTGGCGATTTAACGATAGAGGCATAAACGGTTATGGGTGTGGTCCTGGAACGGGCTTTGCAGCAAAACATTTTTCGCCATCTGGAAGCGGCGTATCCCAACGAGGGCGGTGGTTTTCTGCTGGGCGCACAGGATAATGGTACGGTGCGGGTGACGGAAGTCATTCAAATTGAGAATGTGTTTGCTGCTGAAGAGCAGTATCACCGCTATGCCATGACGCCCCAGGATTGGGCGCGGCTGGAAGATGAAGCCGACGCGCGGGGTTTAGCGCTGGTGGGCTATTATCACAGCCACCCGGATTCACCGGCCATCCCGTCAATTTATGACCGCGACCACGCGCTGCCGTTTTTTGTTTATCTGATTACCTCGGTACAGCAGGGGCAGGCGGCTGAAATGTTCGCGTGGCTGCTGCGGGTGGATCGGTCTCAGTTTGATGCCGAGACCTTAACGGTGAACGGGTAGCGATTGGTGGTTAGCCGTTAGCCCTGGTCGGTGACGAGGGTTAATCGCTAAAAGCCAACTGCTTTTAGTCAACTATTAAAGGATGCAGGAGGTGATTATCGAGTAAATGAAACCCATTAGCGGGCGCGGCCTCCCAGGTGATATTAGCCGTCAGCGCTCAACATGCGGAACAGAATGCTGGCCGCTGACGACTTCCAGAAACGGGCATATCGCCACCTAGAACCGCGCGCCTTCCTGAATACCGGGGCGAATAGGGTTATTCGCTGCCCCTTTCAACCAACTGCGCTAACGTTTTGATTTTGGCGTCAAGGTGAGTTTAATCTTGCCTTGACCGCGAACATCCGATTCGATTTATCTATTTCAGGAGACGCAATATTATGACCAGTACTAACGGCAGCAATGGCAACGAACACGAACTGGCTTTTAACACGCTGGCGCTCCACGCCGGTTATCAGGCTGATCCCACTACCGGCGCGCGCGCTGTGCCGCTTTACCAAACCACTTCCTACCAGTTTCGTGATACCGACCACGCGGCGGCGCTGTTTGCGCTGACTGAGCCGGGCAACATCTACACCCGCATTATGAACCCGACCACCGATGTCTTTGAACAGCGCATCGCGGCGCTGGAAGGCGGCGTGGGCGCATTGGCAACGGCGTCGGGCCAGTTTGGGCAACTGCTGGCGATCACGACGCTGGCGAATGCCGGTGATGAAATCATTTCAACGGCTTCCCTGTATGGCGGCACGTACACGCAGTTTTCGCAGAGTTTCCGCCGCCTGGGGATTAAAGTGCATTTTGTCGAAAATGCCGACCCGAAACAGATTGAAGCCCTGATTAACGACAAAACCCGCGCGATTTACCTGGAAACCATCGGCAATCCCAAGCTAGAAATCCCCGATTTTGAAACGATTACCGCGCTGGCGCACTCCTATGGTCTGCCGGTGATTACCGATAACACCTTTGCCACGCCGTACCTGTGGCGCGCGT
>DATALK010000014.1:0-1742 GCA_036261085.1 Phototrophicaceae bacterium
AAAGAAGCGCTGGACAAACTGATGCAGCGCATGATGTGACCGGTCAGAGAAGGCTTTTGGCGGGCGGGATAAATCCCGCCCGTTTTTATTTTTAAGCCTATTGGTCAGTCTCAATTAGTCTTCTTACAGCCACAATACCCCTAATTCCTGGGGGTTCATGGATGGGGTTTATGGTACTACTATGAGCCAATCTGAGCCGCAGCCCAAAAATTGAAAATTTAAACCTCTCCTTTCGCGCAATTCTTTATCAAGCATATTATAATCAGGTCAATCTGGAGGAAGGTCTTATTATGCCCGAATTCTACAAATTGGGTACTGAAGAAACCCTGACACAACTGCAAACGACGGGTGATGGTCTGCTGGACACCCAAGCCGTTGAACGGCAGGGGCAATATGGCAAGAATGCCTTGCCGACAGAAAGCGGAACGCCCTGGTACAAAATCTTACTGGGCCAATTTACGGATTTGATGGTAATCATCCTGATTGCCGCAGCGGTAATTTCGGCGTTCCTGGGCGATAGCAAAGATGTCATCGTGATTATGGCGATTGTCATTCTGAACGCTATCCTGGGCACATATCAGGAATATCAGGCCGAGAAAGCGCTGGCGGCACTCAGTGCCATGCAAGTGCCACTGGTACGCGTCCGGCGCGGCGGCGTGATTAAACAAATCAGCGCGGAAGACCTCGTACCCGGTGACATCGTGGTGTTATCGGAAGGGGATCGCGTCCCAGCGGACGGGCGGTTGATTGAAAGTATCAACCTGCAAATTGACGAATCCGCCCTGACCGGCGAATCCGTACCCGTTGAAAAAACCACGCGCCCGCTGTCCGGTGACAAGCCGATTGCCGTTGCTGACCGAACCAATATGGCGTTCATGGGGACAGCAGTTAACTATGGTCGTGGGGCTATCGCCATCACCCAGATTGGTTTGAAAACCGAACTCGGTAATATCGCCGCCATGCTGCTGCAAGTGGAACAGGGAACCACGCCCCTCCAACGGCGGCTGAACAAATTGGGACAAATTCTGGCGACGGGAGCGGGCATCATCGTCGCCATTGTTTTTATCGCGGGAATTATTCGCGGGATTCCGGTCTCCGAGATGTTCCTGACCGCTATCAGTCTGGCCGTTGCCGCTGTCCCCGAAGGTTTACCGGCCCTCATCACTATCAGCCTCTCGCTCGGCGCGGCGCGGATGGTCAAACGCCATGCGTTGATTCGGCGCCTGCCAGCGGTAGAAGCATTAGGTTCCGTGACGGTCATCTGCTCCGACAAAACCGGCACGCTCACCAAAAATGAAATGACCGCAACCCTGCTGGCGCTGCCCGGTCACGATGATGTGTCTGTCAGCGGGATTGGTTATACGGCAAAAGGTCAGTTTTTTGTCAATGGCGAAGAGGTCAACGCCCAACAAGACCCCGCCGTTGCCCGCTTCCTGATTGCGATGGCGCTGTCAACCAATGCCAACCTGGAAAACGGCGAGAACAACGGCAGCTATAATATCATCGGGGATACCACCGAAGGCGCACTGCTGATCGCGGCGCAAAAAGTTGGTTGGACACGCAGCCACCTGGAAAAAGACTTTCCCCGCGTATCGGAAATTCCGTTCAGCAGCGAACGCAAGGCCATGACGACCATTCATGAGCTGCAAAATACGGAAGCGCGGAATATCTTCTGCCAGAGCGGCTATATTGCCATCACCAAAGGCGCGCCGGACAAATTGGTCGAATGGGCGACCCACGAA
>DATALK010000023.1:0-3314 GCA_036261085.1 Phototrophicaceae bacterium
CACGCATGACCAAACCGGAAAGTTAGCCTTCCCTATCCACATTGCTAGTAGCACCATTGGGCGGAAATCACTTATCCTAATGGATGTTACGGCAAGCTGTGCTAAGGAGTGGTGCTGATGTTCAGCGTTTCGTTCATCATCGCGCCCATCTGGGCGTTATATTCCATCTGGTGGCGAGCAATCTCGCGCAGGCGTCCGCCAATTTTGCGCGCGGCCAGGATAAAAAATGGCAGCACCAGCACACCAAGAACTGTCAGTCGCCATTCCAGCGCCAGCAGCACCGCCAGCGTGGCAATCACGGTCACAATATTGGTGATGATCGAAACAATGGTGCTGCTGATGGCCCGCTGCGCCCCAACTACGTCATTATTCAAACGGCTCATCAGTTCGCCGGTTTTGGTGTTCGTGAAAAACCGGATAGACATGCGCTGCATGTGGGCAAACAGGCTCACGCGCAGATCATAAATAACACCCTCCCCCACCGCCGAATTTAACTTGCGCTGGAAAATCTGCACCAAACTGTTCACAATCGGGATGGCAATCAGTCCCAATGCCAACACATTCAACCGCGCGGCATCCCGATTGGGCAGCGCATTATCAATAAAATCGCGGAAGATGAGCGGTGTCAGCAGCCCTAACCCCGTTGTGACCAGAATCGTCGCCAGCAGCCAGGTAATATGCCGCCGATAGGGTTGGGCATACCCCAACACCCGCTGCAACAGCGCCCAGGTTACCCGCTGTTTGCGGCCTTGCTCATCCCCCCAGACATAAATCCACCAACCACCTCCGCCACCACCACCAAACATAAGCACCACTCCTTAGCACAGCTTGCCGTAACATCCATTAGGATAAGTGATTTCCGCCCAATGGTGCTACTAGCAATGTGGATAGGGAAGGCTAACTTTCCGGTTTGGTCATGCGTGCCAACGCCGCCGGATTAATCGCTCGGCTCGCTACCGGCGAACTCAGGACAATCGAGGTGGCAGTGACCAGATTAGCCTGCCACAGTTCCAGCAGGAATTTATCCAGGTGGCGAATGGAACTCACCGCCACTTTCAGCAGGTAACACTCCTCGCCCGCCATCGAGTGCATTTCCAGCACTTCGGGCGCGGCCTGAATCAGGCTTTCAATTTGCTCACCAGACAGGCGGCTGGAATACACATTCACGCGCACAAAGGCCAGGATGGGCAGGCCCACCGCCGCCGCGTCTAACTCCACTCGATAACCGCGAATAATCCCGGCATCTTCCAAACGCTGGATACGATCCGCGACACCGGTATCGGACAGCCCCACGCGGCGGCCAATTTCGGTATACGACAGGCGCGCGTTTTCCTGCAACAGTTCCAGAATCGCCCACGCCACATCATCCAGAACCCGACTGGTATTCCCCAAGTTAAATCATCCTTTCAATAGATATTCCCAATACATCCTAACAAAACGAGTTGATTTCCGAAGGCATAGGCCCGGCTGGTTCAGTATACTTCCGGTCAATATCAGCGAAAATCAAGAGGGGGAAAGATGTCCATTCTGGTTCTTTGGGCGCACCCGCGCCCCGGCAGTTTTAGCCATGCGATTGCTGAAACCGCCGTTAAAACACTTCACGCCCAGGGTTACGAAACCATCGGCCACGATCTTTACGCTGAACAGTTTGACTCACGGCTGCTGGCGGAAGAACTGCCTAACAACGCGCCATTAGACAACACCCTGCATCATCATATTGCCGAGTTAACCCAAGCCGAAGGCATCATTGTGATTCACCCCAACTGGTGGGGAATGCCGCCCGCGATTCTGACTGGTTACATTGATCGTGTCTTCCGCGCCGGAGCCGCGTACCGCTTTCTGGAAGGAGATAGCGGTGAAGGCGTGCCGGTGGGGCTGCTGCGCGCCCAAACGGCCATCGTTTTTACGACATCCAACACCAGCGACAAACGCGAACAGGCCGTCTTTGGCGATCCATTGGAAACCATCTGGAAAAACTGTATCTTTGGCCTCTGCGGTGTTTCCAACTTTTACCGCCGCAATTACAGCCTTATCGTGACCAGCACACCTGAACAGCGCCAAAACTGGCTCAAAGATGTGGCGGATACCGTTGCCCGGTTTTTCCCACCAATCACATGACCAGTTAACAACCCATCATTCTCCATTCGGGGCAGGCGTCACACTGCCCCCACCCCTGTTCCATGCCACAATTTATTTGTCTTGAAAGGGGTTGTTGAGTATGATTTACGTTAGGCACACCTGACGGACACCCATGTATGACCATCTTTATCAGCCACAGTTCGCACGACGACGAATTTGTCTCTCAACTGTATCTTAAACTGCGCGGCCACAATTACGACACCTGGATTGACCATTTTCATCTGGTCGCGGGAACACATTGGGACAAAGAGGTGGAAGACAATTTGCGGCAGTGCAGTACCATGATTTTGGTGCTGTCGCCCAAAGGGGTCGCCTCCGACGAAGTGCGCGCGGAGTGGGATTTTTTCAAGGAAAGCGGCAGAGCCATTATCCCGGTGATGATTGAAGAGTGTGTGATTCCGCTGCGCCTGCGGCTGCTGCATTACATTAAATTTCCCCAGGCTGTTGTCACCGAAGACAACCTGGGCCAACTCCTGGCCGCCCTGGAAAAAGCCCACGAACTCCAGGACGCGGGTCTGACGGGGCAGTTTAAAACCACACCAGCGGACACCAATGAACTCAAACTGGCGCAAAACCGCGATCAGGCACGCCAGCTTATCGCCAACCAAACGAACGGCAGCGTCGGCCTGAATCAGTTGATGTTTGTGTTCCCGGAATTAAAAACTATCGCCAAATTCAGTCTCAGTCGGGAGAAGTTGTTTATCGGCTGGTATGACCCGGTGCGCCGCCGCCGCCCGGATATTGATTTATCCAATTTCCAGGCCGAACAACATGGCGTCTCGCGCCAGCACGCCTTGTTAACGTGCAGCGACATCGGTTTGACTCTGACCGATATTGGCTCCACCAATGGGACTTTTATCGGCCAAACCCGGCTGAAACTGATGATTCCCTATCCCCTGAAAGATGAAGACCTCATCCAATTTAGCACGCTGACCACGCAGATTTATTATCGCGTGGGCCAAAGCCATCACGTCTGAGCCAACAGCACCCGCGCCTCGTTCACATCCGCCGCGAATAAAAAGGGCCGATCTTTCAGATGCGCGCCAAAAGTGGAGACAAAGCCACCGTAAGCCATCCGAATCAGCCGGTTGGCGCCAATGACGACTTTCCGGCCTTCATTGGCCCGCGCACTGCCCTTTGCGAACATATCCCCGGCGACGGAAATAAAATCAGCC
>DATALK010000025.1:0-1835 GCA_036261085.1 Phototrophicaceae bacterium
TGTGATCGTACAGGTATGCGGCCCTTCGACGGGGGTTACATTCGTAATGCCAGCGAAGTGGGGAACGCCGCTGTATTCAGCCAGGGCGTGATTCAGGCGGTGGATGTTTTTGGCCTGCGGGCGGCGGGCGAATCGGATCCATTTTTTGCCTATAATGTGAAAGTCTGTCTGCTCGGTTTGGGCGGTATGATGTATCTGGATGCGACCACCGCGCCGCGTGAGCCGCAGTGGCTCGGCACCAGCAGCGAGGGGATGTATACCTGCGGCCTGGTTCCGCGTGCGGGAACGGTGGTTTTGGTCGGAGGCTCCGCGCCTGTGCCAACGTTATCTCCACTGCAAGAACTGACCGACTGCCGCATTGAATCCAATGTCGACGGGCTGCGGTTCCGTAAATCGCCGGATACCACCAGCCAGATTATCGGCCTGCTGGTTACAGGGGATACCTATCCAGCTACAGCGCGCCAGGGTGAGTGGTTCCGCGTCCGGGCGCAGAGTGCCGATGGTTGGGTGAATGCCGATTATGTGACGACCAGTGGCAACTGCGGTGGCTAAAACCTCTCTTGACAAAATGAATAAGTAACGCCATCCTCAGTCGGGGCAGGTAAAAACCTGTCCCGCTGTGTTTTGAATCCAACAAGGTTGTGGTTGTCATGGCCCGTCTGCAAATGCTATTTTCCCGCTACCGAATGCTGATTGTGGTGGTGGCGTATGGTTTACTTGCCAGCCTTACCCTCTGGAATCTGCTGCTGCACCTGAATACGGCGGTTCCCGGCGGCAAGGATAGCGATTATTACCAATTCCTCTGGGGCTACTGGTGGATGGGCCAGGCGCTGGGGCAGGGGCAGTCGCCGCTGTGGACGGATTATGTGTTGTATCCGCATGTTTCGAACCTCAGTGTTCACACGCTCGCGCCGATCTGGTATCCGGTTTACGCGCTGGTCGCACCTTTGACGAGTGGGCCGGGCGCGGGCAACGTGATGATCCTGCTGGGCTACGTTTTTACTGGCGCGGCCATGTACGCCTGGCTGCGGCGGCAGTTGCCAACAGGCTGGACAGCGGAATTTTTGGCGTTTCTCGGTGGGCTGGCCTTTGCCTTTTCGCCGTATATGATGAGCCGTGCGGCTTTCAGTCATCTGAATCTGACGCCGCTGTGGTGGTTCCCGGTGATTCTGCTGGTGTGGGATGAGATTGTTTTTCCGCAGAGTTGGCCGCGCTGGCTGTCAGCGATTGTGCTTGGTTTGGCGCTGTGGGGGGGGTGTGGCTGTCGGATTTGCAATATGGCATCTGGCTGCCGTTTGCCGTTGTGGGTTATGTCCTGTGGACATTGTGGGCCAACCGCCGGGAAGGGCGCTGGCTGCGGTTGATCGGGTGGGGCGGGGCCGCCGTCGCGTTGATGGCGGTGCTGGCCTGGGTTTATCCGCTGGCAGCGCTGCGCCAGATTAACCTTGACCCGAACGAATTTCCTCCGGCAGGCATGAATACCCTTCATGCCTATTCGCTGCCGTTATCCGCTCTGGTGGGGTTAGCGCCGTCAGAGGATACAAAAACGTTAGGCCATGTTCTCGTTTGGCTGATCTGGGGCGGTATCGGGGTGGCGCTGCTGGCGCGCTTCCGCCAGGGGCGGCAGGCGGTGGTGGCGGGGGATTTACCCTCCGAATTAACACCGACTGCGCCGGTTTCCAGGCCGTATCCGGGGCAGTGGTTCTGGCTGATTATGGCGCTGGGGCCGCTGGTCATGGCTTTAGGGCCGGACATCACTATCGGTGATACGGTGATTCCGCTCCCGTATCTGCTGCTGCATAATGCCCTGCACGGCCAGTATCGCGTGCCGTCCC
>DATALK010000461.1:0-4258 GCA_036261085.1 Phototrophicaceae bacterium
CCGGCGAACACGCCGCCCTTAACCGCGAAAATTTCCGCATGATCCCCGGCATAGGCCAGGATGGACTTGGCGACGGTGGGGAAATTGCCATTTCCCAACACCACCCCGGTGGTTCCGACTAACAGGTCTTCCGGCACGGGCCAGCCCGTTTCCTTCATCGCCAGTTTAAACAGGGTGTTTTTGGTGATGACGTAACGGCCCTGAACTTCGCGCAGTTTGCCGCGCAGTTCGCTGATCTGGGCGACGCTCATCCCCTTGTATTCGGTGATGATGACGCCGTCAGTTTTGCCCAGGAAGTCCTCGTAGGCGGCGAGCAGCTCGGCCCTGCGTGCTTTTGTGATTGCCAAGCGTCTTCCTCCCTTCTAAAAAACGAGTGTAATGGCTTCGTCGGGGCGGTTCGTGAACGGTCCCGACCTCAATATTTTGACAAAAGCTGCAAACAACAAAAAAGCGGTTCCGCCGCGCGTGACGAAACCGCCATTCAAGTTCATGGTCTGGTTGAGTCGCCTCGGCAGGAAAATTAAGCGTTTCGCGCCTGCTGTCTGTGGCAATTGCTTACCTGGAGGGAATTATAGGCGCGGGCGGCGCGGGCGGCAAGGGTCGGTTTTTCGGGGATGACGGTTGTCGATTCTAGACCGCCCTTTTAACCGGAAACTGTCTTTACTTATATCTCGTCAAGGCGATTGAATCAGGACATACTCACGGCCATCCGGTTCAAAGTAAACGCTGAAACTGGCATCTGGCCGATGCTGCTTACTCGAACTTTTGCGATAGATAAATACCTGAACCGAGTCCTTACCCGATCTGAGAAGTTCGAAATCATAGTCCGCAAGTGAAAGTTCCCGGATAAAAGGACGCAATTGACCGGTTTCTAGATCATAAATATTGACACCTTGCTGTTGTGCGGCGGGCTGATACTTTGAACGGGGCTGCGACCAGACAAATAATCCCTTTTGGTCTGGTGTTAGCATAATGGGGTCTTTGACCAGCAGGGTTTCTTCGACGCCACTAGCTGTAATTGTCACCCGTGAAGCGGCATTGCCGTCACGCGCACAAGGCGTATCGTTCTCGTCGCAGTAAATTTTCAAAAATGTCCCATCGGGCAGCGGCGTGAGCGTATGATTAACGGCCCAATCTGTGTCACTGGTCAGGCCCCAGGTGTGCGCGAGTTCATCCATTGGTGTTGTCGCTAATGTTTCCCCGGTTTGAAGATCAACCAACGCCAGATATGGCAAGCCCAACTGCTGATAATTAAAAGCATCCAGATAGGGGAAGAAATCAATTTCGCCATCCTGATCCAGCAGCAGAATGGCGTATTGCTCGTTTGGGGATACCCAATAAACTGCCTCGATTTCGCCACGATACAACTCCTGGCGTTCGCTTGTTCGCGTGTCATACCGCACGAACGGAACTTCCACAACTTTGGCGGGGGCCGGTGTACAGCATTCACGGCTCTCGCCAAAAGGGACATCCCGGTAATAACCGACGCCCTCAATATCGCCATATTCCGGGTGGCACAGCCCGTCCAAATCCAGTTCAACGGTTTCATGCGTTTCGACATAATACGTTGTGCGACCACAGCCTGAAGCATTTGTGTAGGGGTTGTAGCCAATCAGGTATCGCGGCGGATATTCCTCAAAACCTGGCCCTCCGCCCGTCACGTTAAATGCAAATTCCAGGTTTTTGGAACGAGTCACATCAGCAATCCAGACTTCTGAAAATTCAACGAAGTCATTTTCCCCGGTGACAATCGTGATCTGGTTGCCAATCCATTGCCCGAAATCGAGCGAGGTCGCCGCCTCCATAATCCCCAGACTGAGAATTGTGCCGGTCTGAGTCTCGTAGCTGAAAACTTCGATTTGCCGGGAGGCGGCAGGCTGCCATTCCGCGCCAATTTGGCCGATGAAGGCCACATATTTCCGGTCAGGTGAAACCGAAGTTATCGGGCCGCTGCGTCCGATGGATTCCAACGGCCACCGGTAATTTTCGGGCAGCGGGGCGCTGGTCGCGCCAGTCAATCGGTTACACAGCGCGGCGCTTTCATCCTGAACGATAATCGTCCACAGTTCCGCCACAAGCCGCCAGCCTTCGTCTGGCTGACCATCCGCCGTCGCACACTGCGCAACAAACGGGGATAAAGTCTGCTGGCGGCGGGAATACAACCACACCTCAGCATCATAACTATTCATAACATCGGGATCAATGGTCACGGCCAGGGTGTCGGCGTCCACCGTTTCAATATCTTTAATGGTTGCCACCCCTGGCGGATACGGGCTGACGACGCCATCTATGGCAAATTGGTGTAAATCGTTGTCCCAGACAGTGGGCGAGGGTTCTACTTCGGCTGACACATAACGGATGGTGACGGATGGATCAAAAATCGTCGCAGGATCAATTGGCGCTTCATTTTGCGCCAGCAGCGGCGAACACACGAGGACGATCAGCAGGATACCAGACAGAATTATTCGCATATGGGTTCACTTATCAAGGTTGAAAAAAGCAAACAAGTCGGGGCGACGACCAACCGCCGCCCTGACGATTAAACGAAGCCAGGAAAGGAACTGCGCCAGGGCCGCATGGTTCACCGCCTGATTTACGCTCACACCACCGTGTGTATTTTTACTTCAGCAGTTCCTGAATTTTTTGGATGGCTTCCCCACGCGGAGCCATCACTTCCGCGCCGTCGCTCAGGCGGCGGAGTTTCACCATCCCCGCCGCGACTTCCTCCGGCCCCATGACCGCGACCAGTGGAATCCGCTTTTTGTCGGCGTAATTGAACTGTTTGCCCAGGTTTTTGTCCGGCAAATACAGTTCGGTGTTGATGCCAGCGGCGCGCAGTTCGGCGGCCAGTTTGGTTGAATCGCGGCGGGTCGTTTCGTCAAACACGGCAACGAGGACTTGTACCACCGTGCCGACAATATCGGGCGGGTACAGGTTCAGGATGTCCATCAGGTCAATAATCCGCTCAATGCCCAGGGCGGTGCCGGTGGTGGGCAAACTTTCCTTGCGGAACAAGCCCACCAGCTCGTCGTAGCGCCCGCCGCCAGTTACGCTGCCCAGGTTGGGTTCGGTGATGATCGTCTCAAAAATCGGGCCAGTGTAGTAGCCCAGGCCGCGCACCATCGTAAAATCAAATTCGTAGAACTGCGGCGGAATTCCGGCATCCTCGATGTGTCCGGCCAGTTCGCGCAGTTCGCGGATACCGTCCTGCGCGCCTTCGAATTGGCCCATGACCTCTTCCAGATAATCCAAACTTTCCAGCCCCGGCTGCCTCGCGAGCAGTAAGTCAATCATGCGGGCCACCGCTTCGGCGTCAATGCCCCGCTCGATCAGTTCTTTTCGCACGCCTTCCGCGCCGATTTTGTCAAACTTATCCACGCTGCGGTACAGATCGGCCAGTTGTTCGTTGGGCACACCGGAATACTGGCCCATCGCCACCAGCAGCTTGCGATTGTTAATCTTGACGGTGAACTGCGGAAAATTTAATCGGCGCAGAACCGTTGTCACCACCCCCAGAATCTCCGCGTCGGCGCTCATACTGGCGACGCCCACGATGTCGGCATCACACTGGTAAAACTCGCGGTAGCGGCCTCGTTGGGGCCGTTCCGCCCGCCACACGGGCGCAATCTGGTAGCGTTTAAAGGGCAGCGTAATTTCGCTTTCATACTGGGCGACCACCCGCGACAGTGGCACGGTCAGATCATAACGCAGCGCGACTTCTTCCTTGCCGCCGGGATGTTGAGCATGGTAAATCAGCTTTTCGGCATCTTCGCCATATTTGCCCATCAGCGTTTCTTTGAGTTCCAGCACAGGCGTTAACAATGGCTCGAAACCGTACAGGTGGAACACATTTCGCACCACATTAAAGACATATTCGCGCTTCAGCATGTCGCTCGGCAAAAAATCGCGCATTCCTTTGGGCAGCCGGGGTTTAATCTTGACCTGGGACATTTCAGTTTCTCCTGCGTCTAAATAAGGGGACGGCCTAACAGCCGCCGGAAACGGGCAACAAAAAAGCGCGGACTGACGCCCACGCTTCTGGAATCAAATTGGCCGGGAGTCAGCTAACCACGCTTGAGCAAACGGTGATGGTGGCGAAACATGAATCTACAACCCTCAAATGAATGACTGTAGTGTAATCAAAAATCGGGCCGATTGCAACCGGCGCGAAGGGGGGGGGTGGATTCGGTTTCTGGGGCAAACGCCGCTGGAACTCAAAGAAACGCTGATGGGCAAATATGGCGAAGATGCCGAAAAG
>DATALK010000031.1:0-3430 GCA_036261085.1 Phototrophicaceae bacterium
CAACAATCAGCGGTGAGGATAAGAATCGCACCGCCAGCGACCCACAGCCGGTATCGTTTCTGCCAGCCCTGCTGGAACTGAACATTAGCGGCGATCCGGTTGAACCACCGAGTGAGGCAACCGCAACACCCCAGCCAACCGAAACATCGGCATTTGTACCAAATGTGACTCAGGCCGCACCGCCAACCGCGCTGGTCAATGTCACCATTGATCCCAATGAGTTGCAATCCGCCGATACACCAGCACCAACCGCCGATACGTCGTCACCACTGCTCGTGATTGCCATCGGCGCGATGGTGATAGCGGCTATCGGGCTGATCGTTGTGTTGATTTTGTGGCGACGAACGAAACGGAAATAAAAAACGGGTCGGGGCGGCAGGTGAACCGCCCCGACAGCAACTTTAATTGGCGGGGGCCGGAATAATAATTTCCTGGCCGACAGACAGCCGTTCAGGGTCAATCAGGCTGTTGGCATCTACAATCGCCTGCACAGTGGTATTAAAGCGCTGGGCGATTTTAAACAGCGTATCCCCAGACTGAATGGTATAGGTTTCGCCGCTGAGTACCGGCGCGGCGCTCGTCGGGTTATCCGGCGCCGTCCCCGCCGTGTCAGGACTGTCGCCCGGGGTGCAACCGGAAAGCTGAAGCACCTGGCCGGGCTGGATAAAATCACCAACGACTTCCGGGTTCGCGGCCCGTAGTTCTGGTAGGGTTGTGTTATGATTAACCGCAATCCGGTACAGGTTATCGCCGGGTTGAACCGTGTAGGTACAATCGTCGCTGACCACCTCGGCAAACGCCGTCGGGGTAATCAAACCGGACGGGGTCGCTGTCGCCAGAACGGGCGAAGTTGGCGTCGGCACAATCGGCGTGACCGGCCCTAATAGACCTGACGGCGTAATAAAGCCGCTGGCGGTGGCGATCAGAGGTACGGTTGAAGTCGGCAGCGGCCCAAAGGCATTCGTGGCTACCGCTTCCGTTGGGATGAGATCGAGAGTGGGCGCGTCCAGAGTGGGCGCTTCAACGGTCGGCAAGCCCGTCTCCGGCGCGGTAGCTTCCATCGTCACGGCCACCATGCGCGTGGGCGCAATAATAGTAATCGGCGGCAGCGTAGCCGTCGCCGGGAACGAGGTCAGATCGAAGGCTTCACCGCTGGCCTCTGGGACATTAATCGGAATTTCGGTGCTGTTGGCCGGTTGGTACTGTTCACCGGCCTGCTGGTAACAACCAGCCAATAATAACAGCAAAAGCGACACAAAAATGCGCGCGGATTTTTTTCGCATCAAACCAACTCCTCTGTTCAAAACCTGGCGACTGCGCCAGATTCAGAGGATACACCCAAGCACGATTTCCGGCAAAGAGTCTAGGGTTGCATTTACCCCCTGCTTGGGATACAACTAAATCGGATACCCCTCAGTGAAAGGTGACGCTCGGTGGCTATCGAGGTCAAAAAGCGCGTCTTAATCGTAGACGATGACCCGGAATTGCAAAATTTAGTCAAATTATTGCTCGAACGGGTCAGCATAGAAGCACTACCAGCCCTGAACGTGGCCTCCGCCGTGCAAGTTTTGCGCAGCAAGCCGTTTCCTGATCTGGTGTTGTTGGATTTGATGCTGCCCGACATCAGCGGGCTAGAACTCCTCCGCCAGATTCGGGCGAAAGAAGCCTTCGACCAGATTCCGGTGATTATCCTCTCCGCGATGGCCGACCCCAAAGAGATTCGCCAGGGTTTGGAATTAGGGGCGGATCGCTATCTGACCAAACCCTACATCGCCCATAATCTGACCAAAACCGTGCAGGAAGTCCTGCGCATCGGGCGCAACAAACCGCCAGCTTGACCGGATTCCCGCAAGCCTGTTATACTGGTTTAAGTTATATATTATGTTAACCCTGGACTAAAACCAGTGATGACCGATGCCGAGTTAACCATTCTGAGTCTGGTAGCCGAAAGTCCGCGCTATGGTTATGAAATTCAGCAAATTATTGATGAACGCGGCCTGCGGGAATGGCTGACTATCGGTTTTTCGTCTATTTATTACATCCTGAACCGGCTCGAACGTCAGAACATGGTGACGAGCGAGCTACGCGCGGAAGGACGCGGCCCGGCGCGCAAAGTTTACCAAATTACCGAAGCCGGACGGGGGATTCTCCAAACGGCCATCGCGGATTTGCTGCGCCAGCCGCGTTCATTGGGTTCCGGTTTTGAACTCGGATTAGCCAATCTAAAAGCGCTCAAGCCCCGGCAGGTGTATCAGGTGCTTCGCTACCATCGGGTTGATTTACAGCATAATCTCGATCTGGTCGAAAAAGCCTGGCAGCGCCATCAGCAGGAAGGCACGGCCAACGCCGATCATATCCAGGCGCTGTATACGCACAGCATCGCCGTGATGCGGGCCGAACTGGAATGGCTGACCACCTTTTTAGAGGATTGGAAAATGCGCCATCCCGGCGTTGACCAGGATACGCCCCAGGATAATAATGCTGACCCAACCAACGCCGTAACGCGCATCAATCCCCGCACGGCGCATTCCGACCCCGCCAAGATGATCCAACGCTTAAAACGGCTGCCGCGCGCGAAGGAGGAGTGAGTTCGTAGATCACAAAACGGGCATTCCGGTAGGTTAAAGTAGGTGCAAACCCAGCAAGCGCCAGCGCTTCCAGCCAGGGTCTAACAACCACATCTGCCGGAACCGGAAAATAACGCGGCGCGGCATCCGGTTGGAGTAAGGCATCCGCTACCAGCACCGCCGGAGTGGGATAATAAACACGCCGTTTATCCGACCACGCGCCCAGATAATATCCCAGTTCCCACCCCAACCAGTGATCGTAAATGATGGTTCCAACTGGCTTCGCGTTCAGATACGCCGCCAGTGCATCTATGCCGGTATGCCGCCCCTGATCGCCGCCGAGTGGAATCTGACCGAAACTGGCCGCCAGCGCGCTCCCCAGACTACCAATTATCAACACCTTCCCGGCAAATCGTCGTAACCGGCCAGCGCCGATCCACTGCTCCCCAATCCAATCCAAGCCTCGCGCAATAAGTAAAACTACCACCAGCAGCACCGGCAGCAGATAACGATCATATGTGTCAAAAGCCAGCAGCCAATGCAGCAGCAGATAACCGGTTAAATAGGTTGCCAGCAGCAGATCAATCAGTACTGGACGATAACGTGCCTGATGCAGCATTCGCCGAAGCAGCGCCGTGATCCCCACCCCACTCAACCCTACAGTCACGGCAGGAAATCCGGCGAACCAACCCACTTGATGCAACCAGGCCAGCAGACGCGGCCACAATTCGTCAGAACGAATCAGGCGGCGGGGATCGTTATGGGCCGTCGCCAGCGCCCACAGGCTGACCGGCTGACCGCGCGCCACATCCCAGGCCAGCAGCAGCGCCAAACCGAAAACCAGCGGCAGGAAAAATCGTCCC
>DATALK010000044.1:0-16984 GCA_036261085.1 Phototrophicaceae bacterium
GGTTGATCTGGTCATTGACCACTCAGTACAGGTGGACACTTTTGCCATGCGGGAAGCCCTGCGCCTGAATTCCGAATACGAGTTCCAGCGCAACCGCGAACGGTACGAATTCCTGCACTGGGGCCAGAAAGCCTTTGATAATTTGCGTGTTGTCCCCCCGGCGACGGGCATCATTCACCAGGTCAACCTGGAATATCTCGCCAGCGTTGTCCAATTGAGCGACGATGACGGGCAAAAGATCGCCTTCCCCGATACCGTTGTTGGCACGGATAGCCACACCACGATGATTAACGCGCTCGGCGTCCTCGGTTGGGGCGTGGGCGGCATCGAAGCCGACGCCGCCATGCTCGGCCAGCCAATTTATATGCTCATGCCCAGCGTGATTGGTTTCAAGCTGACCGGCCAGCTCCGCGACGGCGCGACGGCTACCGATTTAGTGCTAACCATCACCCAGACCTTACGTAAAAAAGGTGTGGTGGACAAGTTCGTGGAATTCTACGGCCCCGGCCTCAGTACCCTGCCCCTGCCAGACCGCGCGACAATTGCCAACATGGCCCCCGAATACGGCGCGACGATGGGTTTTTTCCCGGTGGATGACGAAACCCTCAGCTACCTGCGCCGCACCGCCCGTGATGAAGCGCTTGTCCAACTGGTCGAACGCTACAGCAAGGAACAGGGCTTGTTCCGCACCGATACTACCCCCGATCCCGAATTTACGGACGTGGTGGAGCTTGACCTCTCGACCATTGAACCGAGCATGGCTGGCCCTAAACGCCCGCAGGATCGCGTCTTGCTGCGCGACATGAAAGCCAACTTTGAAAAAGCCTTGCGCGCCCCGATGAAAGAACGCGGTTTTGAACTCGCGGAAACTGCCGTTGACCGCAAAGCCACTGTCCACGACAACGGCCACAGCGCCGAAGTCGGTCACGGCCTCGTGGTTATCGCCTCGATCACCAGTTGCACCAACACCAGCAACCCCTCGGTGATGCTGGCGGCGGGGCTGCTGGCGAAAAAAGCCGTTGAAAAAGGATTGAGCAGCCAACCTTACGTGAAGACCAGTCTCGCCCCTGGTTCGCGCGTGGTCACCGACTATTTTGACAAAGCGGGACTGACGCCCTACCTGGAGCAGTTGGGCTTTAATACTGTCGGTTATGGCTGTACTACCTGTATCGGCAACAGCGGCCCGCTGCCGGAACCCGTTGTTAACGCGGTGCAGGAAGGTGATCTGGTCGCCGCCGCCGTTCTCAGCGGCAACCGCAACTTTGAAGGCCGCATTCACCCCTACGTGCGCGCCAATTATCTGGCCTCCCCGCCGCTGGTCGTCGCTTATGCCCTCGCGGGAACGGTAGACATTGACCTGGACACCGAACCGCTTGGCACGGGTAAAGATGGCAATCCCGTGTATCTGCGCGACATCTGGCCGAGCCAGCAGGAAATTCTGGCAACCATTCAGAGCGCCGTTTCGCCCGACCTATTTAAAAAGCAGTATGGCAACGTCTTCACCGCCAACGAGATGTGGAACGCTATCCCCAGCACCGACGACCCGGTTTATCCCTGGGATGCGAACAGCACCTACATTCAGGAACCGCCGTTTTTTGTTAATCTGTCGGTGGAACCGCCGCCGGTCAAGCCGATCAGCAGCGCGCGCGTGCTGGCGCTCCTGGGCGACTCCGTCACCACCGACCACATTTCCCCCGCTGGTGACATCGCCCTCAACAGTCCCGCCGGACAGTATTTGCTGGAACACGACATCGAAAAGAAGGACTTTAACACCTACGGCGCGCGACGCGGCAATGACCGCGTGATGACGCGCGGCACATTTGCCAACATTCGCCTGCGCAATCTGCTCCTGCCGGGCAGCGAAGGCGGCGTGACGCTCTACCACCCCACCAACGAGCCAATGAGCATCTTTGACGCTTCGCTGCGCTACATCGCTTCCGATACCCCGCTCATTGTGCTGGCCGGTCTGGATTACGGCATGGGTTCCAGCCGCGATTGGGCGGCCAAAGGCGCGCAGCAGTTAGGTGTTAAGGCCGTGATCGCCCGCAGCTTCGAGCGCATCCACCGCAGCAATTTGGTGATGGCCGGGGTGCTGCCGTTGCAATTCAAAGACGGTGAAGGCTGGGACGTGCTGGGCCTGACCGGACGCGAAAAGTACGACATTGAAGGTCTGGACGACAACCTGCGTCCGCGCCAGATGGTCACGGTCAAAGCCACTGCCGACGATGGCACGGTCACGACCTTTGAGGCCGAAGTCCGCGTCAACACCGCCGTCGAGATGGAGTACTACCGCAACGGCGGCATCCTCCACACCGTCCTCCGCAACTTCCTGAAACAGTAACCGCTGATTTTCCTGGTACGGACACGCTAAATCGTGTCCGTACCGTTGCAACGCGCTTAAGCTGGTCAAAAACGAGTAGATTCTGTTTTAAATACCAACACGCCCTCCATGAAGGATTACTCCATGAAATACTGGCAGCATTTATCCCCAGAACAAGCCGAGGATATCTATATGGTATCCCCAGAAATAGCCCACGATCCTCGAAATCAGTTTTATTTCTATCTTAGCCGCCCTGAAATTGAAGGGAATTGGCTGCCTGATGGCGATGCCCAAAGGGTCTTTGCCGCTTTTACGGCTCATCCAACCCTGGATTATCTCACGATCTTTCAGTTTGGAACCATTGATCCTGTAATAGTTGAAATTTTGGAAAAAGACCAGGAAAGTTTTTTAGATACAACTGGTCCAACGCAATACCTATACTTAAACAAAGAGGAAATCATAGATCTAATCAAAGTTTTATCTTTTCAGGCTGATCGGCTAATGGAAGTCAAAACCTCAACTCAAACCTTTAAGCGGCTAGAAGGAGATGAAATTCCAAAACTCAAAGGCTTTGCAGGCCAAGTCATCCCATCTGCCACACAATACTATTTACAAATCCCAAACGCGATACCAATTTGGGAAAATTCAGACCGTTTAAATTTACTGCTGTTTATAATGGGGGGGAAATCACTTGTGTTTAAAATCTATCAAATTCCTACAAACTATTTTCAAATCAGTTTAAATGATACCGATCTTATGAATAATCACGCAAAATCCAAACTTATTCTCAGTCGCTCAGGGATAGTGGAATTAATTCGTATTTTGGAGGCTCAGGCAAAGCGTTTGTGATCCCACAATCACTATGAAATCCTACTGAGACAATTTATCTAGCGCCATATCAATTACCTACCACCACCCCGGAGTTATAAACGTGTCTTCCCCATCGCACCCGACCTATGAACTTTTCATCTTTGATTTTGACGGCACATTGGCAGATTCACGGCATAACATCACCAACAGCCTCAATTACGCCCTGCGCAGCATTGGCTTGGCCGAAGTAGACCCCAGCCGGATTTACCCACTCATCGGAAAATTAACGCTCGAAGCCACTTTTAGCTATTTTTATCCGGCATTGACGGCTGCCGAAATCGCCCATTTGCTGCAAACCTTCCGCCAGTATCAGCGCGATCACATCCGGTTGGAATTGGCTTTTTTCCCTGAAGCCATCTCGACGCTGGCAGCGCTTAAGAACCGGAACAAACGGTTAGCGATTTTAACGACCAAACACATCGAGCAGATTGAATACATCTTAGCGGCTTTTGATCTACGAAGGCTGTTTGATGTCGTTTGTGGCGAAGGCCTGCCGCCGCAGCGCAAACCCGACCCGGCTTGTGTTGAGTTCATCCTCGCCGCTGTCGGGACTTCGATTGCCCGGCCCCAGGCGGTCATGGTCGGCGACTCGGAAGTGGATGTGCGCACCGCCCAGAATGGCGGCATTGATATGATCGCGGTTGCGCATGGTACGGACTCGTTGGAATACTTAAAGCACCAGGGGGCCACTTATACCGTGCAGTCCCTCAGCGAGTTGCTGCTTTTTGCCTAGACCGTGTTGATACTTTAAGGTCACTATGAACCGTGATATTGAGATTATTATCCAGCATTTTGGCCGCCATCATCCTGATGTGCAGGTGGAACAATTACAGGTTATACATCCGGCTGACGATGACGGATTATGGTTTTTCAGGCGAACAAACGAAGCCGAAATCCAACTTGAGTCCAGTTCCGGCAACTGCCCCTTTTTAATTGAGTCGAATCTGCATAATAACCGGCTCAATGCAACCACCATCGAGGATGTTATCCAAATTATTGAGGAAGAGTTGGATTTATAAAATCGTGACATCTAACCAACTACCCAAAAGGCCACCCCATGAATGCTGTCGCTAACTTAATCAGACAATATATACCCCCAGGTTTCTTTAAAGGCAGCACATTTCTATTACCCCCTAAAGATGCTGTGCGCTTCGTGGACAATTTAATTGCGCTCAAAATAGCAACTTTTGGTGTGGGCTGCTGGTTCTATCACCAGGGCGATCCGATACCAATTGAAGATTCCTATTTCTTTTTTGCTGTGGAGACGGAAACTTTGGAATCTCCTGATCGGGTTTCTAGAAGCGGAGAACTTGTTAAAAACTTTCTTAACACCAACTTGCCAGCTAAATACACGCTTGTCCAGATCACTTTTGATATAACCTTTGAACAATGGAAGGAAATCTGGAGAGAATTAGATTATCGCTTTTAGAACCTTGTTCCAACCACAATCGGCCTATTCTCGCTTCAGATAGGCATAAATTTTACCCGCTCATTTCAAATCATGAATTGGAAGTGCGCTTTGCGGCGGGGCAGCGCGCCTTGAGTGCGCTTCCCACAGCACCCAGCTTTAAGGTCTGGCGACCTGCGGCCCAAAGAGTAAACAAACGTTCGGACAAATGTTCAATCCGCCGCCCCTGTTTGCGCTTATACTGTCTCTAGCGGTTCCTGGAGGGCGACGTTATGGTTTTGTTTTTAACTGGAGACTGGAGACTGGTGACTGATGACTCTTGCGGCAATGGCAGCGGCACACCCCCTCCCCCTCTGCCGCCGCCATCTTTGCCACCTGTTTACTGTAGGAGCAGGTTGAACCTTGAGACAACGAGCGGCCATTTCCTGGACTGGAAACCGCCGTCTGGGGACTTCTTCCTTGCCGCCGCCGTCCCCCACCCTCTGCCGCCGCCGCCACTTGGACTGGAAACTGGCCGCTGGCAACCGGGAACTCCAGCAGCAGCGACACTCCCCCCACCTCTTCCGCCGCTGCTGCCAATTCTCTCTGTGCCATTGTGTCCTTGTGCCTCTGTGTTACGCTTTTTCTTTCTCTTCTGCTCTTTGCGCCCTTCGCTCCTTCGCGTCTTTGCGTTACGTCTTTTTTCTCTGTGCCTGTGCGCAGCCTCCCGCTTGCGGGATTGTGTTACGCTTTTTTCTTCAATGCACTCGCCCACAGCGCCTCGGCTTCTGCCGGGTTCAGTTCCCGCCATGCGCCCGGTTCCAACCCGGCCAGTGTCACCGGCCCAATCGCCCACCGCACCAACCGCAGCGTCGGATGCCCCACCGCCGCCGTCATGCGCCGCACCTGCCGGTTGCGCCCTTCGGTCAGCGTCAGTTTCAGCCAGCCGTCCGGCACATTTTTCCGGTAGCGAATTGGCACCGGGCGTTCCGGCAAATCCGGCGGAGTTTCCAGCCGTTCAACCAGCGCGGGGCGTGTCCAACCGTCATTCAGTTCCACGCCAGCGCGCAGCCGTTGGAGCGCGGTTTCATCGGGAATTCGCTCCACCTGCACCAGATACGTGCGCGGGTGTTCAAATTGGGGGTTCATCAAGCGTGTTTTCAGCCGCGCCGAGTCGGTCAGCAGCAGCAAGCCTTCGCTGTCCAGGTCCAGCCGACCCGCCGCGTACACATTCGGCACAGTCACATAATCGGCCAGCGTCGCGCGCCCCTGCCCATCCGTGAACTGCGTCAGCACATTATACGGTTTCCAGAATTTGAGGATTCGAGGCATGAGTCAAATAACAGGTATTTGATAATTGCTAAATTAACCTAGAAAACGTAGGGGCGACCCTGTGTGGTCGCCCCATTTCCAGCCAATCAACTACGGTTCGTCAAAAAGTCCAGCAGATCAATCTGCGTGATGATCCCCACGACATGTTTATCATCGCTGCCGGAAACGGGTTCCGTCACCAGCACGATTTTTTCCGTTGTGAAAACACTCATCACCGTTTCCACCGGCGTTTCCGGGGCTAAGGTCGGTACATGGGTATCCACTACGCCCGCATCTTGAATCGGGCTGTGCGCGGCATCGCCGCCCGGTTGGCGCAGCAGATAGTTGAGCAGATTGACTTCCGTCACCACGCCCAGCAGTTGATCCCGTTCACCCACCACCGGCAGTTGGGAAACGTCCGCCTCTTTCAACTTGGCAATGACAGCCCCCACCGACTCGTCCGAACGGGCCACAATCAGGCTGTGCCGCGATTTCCGTTCCAGTACCGCCGCGATGGGCATTTCTACCCAGGCGCTCTCCAAAAACCGGTTTTCGCGCATCCAGTTATCGTCGAAAACTTTGCTCAGATAGCGCGAGCCACTATCCGGCAAAAGCACCACCACCAGTTTATCCGGCCCCAGGTCACGGTCATTCACATACCGGAGCGCGCCCGCCACCGCGAAACCACACGACCCACCGCCGAACAGTCCTTCTTCCCGCACCAGCCGCCGCGTCATCAGGAACGATTCTTTATCGTTCACCTTAACCATATCATCAATGACGCTGAAATCATAAACCGAGGGAATAAAATCTTCGCCCACGCCTTCCACTTTATACGCATGAGCCGTACTCATTTTCCCGGTATAAAAATAATCGTAGAGAACCGAACCCACCGGATCAACACCCACGATTTGCACTTTGGGATTCATCTGTTTCAGGTAGCGCCCGACACCGGTAATCGTGCCGCCGGTTCCCATGCCAACCACAAACACATCTATTTTGCCCGCCGTCTGCCGCCAGATTTCCGGGCCGGTAGTTTCAAAATGCGTTTGCGGATTCACCGGATTATGATACTGGTCGGCCAGGATACTGTTCGGCGTGTCGGCCACAATTTGCCGCGCCACGCTGTAATAACTGCGCGGATCATCCGGTTCCACGTTGGTCGGTGTCACCACCACCCGCGCGCCATAGGCCCGCAGCACGCGGATTTTTTCGTCGGACATCTTGTCCGGCATTACAAACACACATTTGTAGCCGCGAATCGCCGCTGCAATCGCCAGACCCACACCAGTATTTCCCGATGTGGCCTCCACAATGGTTCCACCGGGTTTTAACCGTCCGGTGCGTTCGGCCTCTTCGATAATGGTGATGCCAATACGATCTTTCACCGAGCCGCCCGGATTCAGGTATTCCACTTTAACAGCAATCTGGCAGCTTACCCCGCGCGTGACGCGGTTCAGCCGTACCAAAGGTGTATTCCCCATTGTTCCCAAAATAGTGTCGTAAATCTGAGGTTCTGCCGGAATATCTGTCATCTGCTGAATGTTATCACTGGCTACCATACCAACGCTGCCCTTTACTCGCTGCCGTATTTTCTAGAGTGTAATCGCCCCGACCTGTCATCACAAGTCGGAGCGATCAAAAATCGTTAAGGCTGCAATTGAACCTCAGCCCGAACCGTTCCCGCCCGTTCGTGTTTGGCCGTCAATTTCACTATACCACCCTCAGGAGCATAGATGACCCACTCCACTTTGGCCCGATCACCGGTAACGTCACCCGCACCCGGATTAACAATGGTGGTCGCCTGGTACGCCCGCCCTTCTAACTGGCCGAACTCTTCGCGGACTTTACCGGTTTTCAGCACCGCGCCTGCGGGCAGTTCAATTTCCGCGATGACGCCACGCACGGTTTTCTTTTCCAGCGCCTTTTTAGAGATGTACGATGGCAGCCAACCGGTATTCTGCACCACTAACCGCACCGCATAATTGCCACCTCCCAGAGAGGTTGCCTGCACCTGATAGAGTTCCAGACGCGGTGAAATCAGCAGGTTCCAGATCAGCCAATCGGGGAACGGTGTGATTTCCTTTTCCAGAAATTGCGGCGGTGGATTCCGCCACGCCAATTGAAAGTCCCACCCGCCCAATTCGACGCGCCCCAACTGTGGGTGTTCGAACGGATACCAATTTACATAGCCCTGGCCGCTCAGCGCTTCATCGTTCCACTTCAGCAGTTTAAAATCATCTTCTACGGGATGTTCCCGACTCCAGTCGGTGTATTTGTACGCCGCAATGCCCGCCTGTCGCTGGGGACTCCACAGTTCGACTGTCCAGGCATACAGGCCCAAATGCTCGTACAGCCAATCGTCAAACACGCCGGTAATATACTCTTTGGGATGGTAACGGAAGTCGTGGTAAACCGAGACATTAGGATAACCGGTCAGTTCCGTTCCCTTCTGGCCGATTTTTTGGAATGTCCACAGGTCTTCCGCCGGGAAATGCTCATCAGGGTGCGTACCGTAGGGACGCAGCAAAACGCCGCTGTAGGTATGGAACGTCACCCCGCCGGTGATATTGGTATGGCTGGCAATGAACTGAACCGCCGCGTGAATTTCCGGTTCCGAGGTGGGGAATGGCCCCGCGCCGCGCTGCTCACTTTCCTGCCGCCATTCCAGCGGAAAGTTCCGGTTGAAGTCTAACCCCTGCTGGCGGGGGCGCATCTGAATCGTCACACCATCATAATCTTTGATGTACCCCTCCGGCAAAACTCGGTAGTACGTGCCGCCGGTCTCGGTGGGATCCCGCCGCACCAGCAAACGCGGTTCGTCCGAGTGCGCTTTCCAACCACCGTTGGGATCAGGAATGCGCATAAACAGGGCGCGGCCATCGCCGTCAATATCTTCGCTTTCGATGCCGCCTAACGGTTCCTCGTCGTAAGGATAAGGCCGCGTGCCGGAACGAATGATTTTAGGTTTATCCGCCAGCGCCCACTCCGCGCCATCAGGGTTCAGGCGCGGGCAAACATAAAAAGCGCGGGTGTCCAGACAGCGGGTCAGCTCCGCATTTTGCCCATATTCGCGCGTCAGCTTGTTGAGGAAATACAGGCAGGCGGCAGATGCGGCAAGTTCCGAAGCGTGAATATTGCCATCTACCCAGAAAGCGGGTTTTTCGCTGGCCGGGCCGGTGGCCGTGTTGGTCACGGTCAGTACCCAAAGGTCGCGGCCCTCATAACTTTTACCCAGACTTTCTATTTGCACCAGTTGCGGAAATTCTGCCGCAAAGGCGTGCAGCAGGTGTGTTAAATCGTCGTACCGGTAGAAACGATCAAACTCTATTTGAGGCATGAGTATCTCTCTTTGATGTTATCGAATGCAGCCAAACTCAGGATTCTGGAAGCCGCGAATCCTGTTTGGATACAAATTCCGTCAGCCCTTTTTAGCGCTGGCTCAACTTTGCCAGCTTTTCGCCCGCCTGTTTCAGCAAATCATCACTTTTGCAGAAGGCAAACCGCGCCTGTTTCCGCACCATGTGCGCATGTTCGGGACTGTAGAAGAACGAAGGCGGGATGCACGCCACGCCAATTTCCGCCGTCAGGAATTTCGCAAATTCGATGTCGTCACCGTCAAACACGGCGGAGAAATCCGCCATGATGTAGAAGGTTCCCTCCGGCACAAACGCTTTTAAACCGGCGGCAGTCACCCCTTGCAGCAGCAAATCGCGTTTAGCGGTATACATCGCTTGCAGTTCTTCAAAATAGGTTCCCGGCAGATTCAGGCCAAACGCGCCCGCTTCCTGCGCCGGATGGTTGGCCGCATACGTGATAAACTGGCGGGCACGCATCACGGCAGCCGTTAAATCAGGATGGCCGTAAACCCAGCCAATTTTCCAGCCTGTCGCGCTGAAGGTTTTACCCATACTGCCCGCCGTAATCGTGCGCTCAAACATTCCCGGTAAGCTGGCGATGGGGATATGCTGGGCCGTATCGAATACCAGATGTTCATAAACCTCATCGGAAATCACGATGACATCATGCTCAATACACAGTTCGGCAATCAATCCCAATTCGGCGCTGGTAAACACCCGCCCAGTGGGATTATGCGGCGTGTTCAGAATTAGGGCACGGGTCTTTGGTGTAAACGCACGGCGGAGTTCGTCGGGGTCAAACGTCCAGGTTGGCGGGTGCAGCGGCACATACACCGGCACGGCTCCGGCCATCACAATACTGGGTACATAACTGTCAAAAAATGGCTCAATGACGATGACCTCGTCGCCCGCATCTACCACGCCCATCACTGAGGAAAACACGGCTTCGGTAGCGCCCGCCGTAACCACCACTCCTGTGTTCGGGTCAATATCCAGGTTATAAAAACGCGCCGCGTGGTTAGCGAGACTCTGGCGCAGCGCCACCGTTCCCAAACCCGGCGCGTACTGGTTATTCTGACCGGAACGGAGCGCTTGGACTGCCGCTTCGATCACCGCTGGCGGGGTATCAAAATCCGGCTTGCCCTGGCCGAGATTAATCGCGTGATGCTGCGCGGCCAGATCGTTGATTTCGCTGAAAATGGTCGTGCCAAAGGCGGAAACGCGGCGGGAAGTACTGGGCATGAGACCAGCTCCATAAAATGTAGCAGACAGGGCAAAACCCCACCTGAGACGGCATTTAAACAAACGAATAATAAAAATACTCTTCCGAAAAAGCGATTATTTGGTGTGCAGTTTTTCTCGCGCCTGGGTTGCCAGTTCGTCCACGCGGGCATTAAAGCGGTTGGTGCTGTGCCCCTTCACCCATTTCCAGGTGATAGTATGGCGCTGCGTGGCCGCGTGCAGCCGTTCCCATAAATCCTGATTCAGCACCGGCTTTTTGTCGGAGGTGCGCCAGCCATTTTTAATCCAGTTGTGCATCCACTGTGTAATGCCATTTTTGACGTAGATGCTATCGGTATAGAACTCCACCTCACACGCCTGATTGAGGGCTTCCAGCGCCTCACACGCCGCCGTTAATTCCATCCGATTATTACTGGTATCCGGGTGTCCGCCGCTGATTTCCTTCTGATGTTCGCCGGAAATCAACAGCGCCGCCCAACCGCCAGGGCCGGGATTCGGCTTCGAGCCGCCATCACTGTAAATTATTACTTGTGGTTTGGTCATAACGCCGTATTATGACGGCAAACGCCGCCTCCGGCAATGGCTCTGCCAGTCCATTTTTCAACCCGATTTACTTGACAGAATAGAAAATAAGTTCTATTATATAAATACAATATTTTTATCTTAGGAAATAAAGCCCCATGCCAGCCATTGCCAACTTCCGCAGCGCGCTGAACGAACTCCAGATTGATGAAACCATCGTGGCGCAAATCATGGAAGGTTACGAAAAAATCAGCGATAGCAGCAAAAAGGAACTGCGGGCAGCCTTTTTTGTGCAGGCGATTGCACGCCTGGATGCCCTGCTGCCGCCGGAAACCGCCCAGGCTGTCCGCGATGCCTGCGCTTGTTCCAAAGGTGGCTGGCGTTTAAAAGAAGTCGAAAAAGTCGCCCGGAACACCGCCGGTAAAAGTCTGGAAGAGAAAATCCAGACCCTAAGGGGTGTCACGCATATGGGCCAACCCACCTTAAATGAGGACGGCACGATCACGGCTGGCATCGGTGATGAGGGCGGGTTGCAATGTCCCTGCCCCGTTTTCGACGGTCTGGAGGTGCGACAGCCACCCGCCATCACCTATTGTTACTGCTGCGCCGGACACTTCCGCTACCATTACCAAATCGCTCTGGGGAAAAAACTGGTCACAAAAAGTGTCGTTTCGTCAGCGCTGGTAAGTCACGGCGAAAAACCATGCCGCTTTGTGTATGAAATTGTGGAATAACGCTTAACTTAAGCGCGCCAACACCTGCCACGCCAGCGCTTTGGCCGTCAGCGCGAAGGCTCGCTCAACCGGTAACTGATCTTTTTCAAGCCAGCGAAACACACGATCACAGGAAATCGCAAAAACATAATTCACGGCATCCTGAACTGTTTCCAAACCTTGTTTAGCAATTTTCCGGCGATATTCACCCTCAAACATAAAGGGACGGGAAACGACGACTGCCGTCTGGGCTTTGAGCCGACCCGCAAGATTGGCGATAACCGGCGCAGCACCGGTTCCCGTACCGCCGCACAGGCCGTAAACCAAGAATACAGTATCTACGCCGCGTAACACTTCGACAACTTCATCCGTGCTGTCTTCAGCGGCGAGTCGTCCCATTTCCGGGCTGCCGCCAGCACCGACCCCATGTAGTCGCTCTGCCCCCAAGAGAATCCGCAAAGGGGACTTTGATGCCAGTAAGGAATCATTATTGGTATTGGCGGCCACACACCGCAGCCGATCAAAACCTTCAGCGATAACATAATTGAGTGCCTGAACGCCGCCATCGCCAGGCCCACAACCGCTACCTGACCGCGAATAAAATCCTCAAAATTCACAATTCCTCCGTCTAAATTATGCCTCCAACGCTTGCCGCAAGTCGGTGATTAAATCGTCTACGTGTTCAATGCCCACGCTCAACCGCACCAGCGCCGAAGGTACAGCAATCGGGCTGGTGGCGGTGCTGGCATGGGTCATACTGTAGGGGTGTTCAATCAGGCTTTCGACGCCGCCCAAACTTTCCGCCAGCGCAAAAATCTGCGTGCGGCTGACCATCCGTTTCGCCGCTTCGGGACTTTCCAGGATAAACGAAATCATGCCGCCAAAACCGCGCATCTGGTGTTTGGCAATGTCATGACCGGGATGCGTTTCCAGCCCCGGATACAGCACGGTTTGCACCGCCCGATGATCGTCCAGAAAGCGCGCGATTTGCAGCGCGTTGGCGCTGTGGCGTTCCATGCGGACGGGCAGCGTTTTAATGCCGCGCAGCGTCAAAAAGCAGTCCAGCGGAGCCGGAACCGCGCCCACTGCATTTTGCAGGAATTTGAGGTCAGCATAAAGTTTTTCGTCATTGAGGGCCACCACCCCACCCACAACATCGCTGTGGCCGCCCAGATATTTGGTGCTGCTGTGCATTACGATGTCCGCACCAAGCAGCAACGGCTGCTGCAAAGCGGGACTGGCAAACGTGTTATCTACCACTACTAAGACTTCGGACGGTGCAGCTTCCGCCAGCGCGGCAATATCGGCAATAGACAGCAGCGGATTGGTGGGTGTTTCCAGCCACAAGAGTTTTGTTTGCGGCGTAAACGCGGCGCGCACGGCTTCCAGATCAGCCAAATCCACCCAGCTAAAACGAACGCCAAAACGCGCATAGACGCGCTCAAACAGACGATAGGTGCCGCCGTAAACGTCATTCCCCACGATCACATGATCGCCAGGATTCAACAGACGCAGAATGGTATCGGTGGCGGCCATACCGCTGGCAAACGCCAGACCATACCGCCCGCCTTCAATGGCCGCGACCAAGGCTTCCAACGCGGCGCGGGTGGGATTATCCGTGCGGCTGTATTCATAACCTTTGTGTTCGGCAGGAGCAGCCTGCACATAGGTCGAGGTCTGGTAAATGGGCGTCATAATCGCGCCCGTCGTGGGATCAGGTTCCTGTCCGGCGTGGATCGCCAGCGTTTCAAAGTGATAATTCTCGCTCATCATCTCGCTTCCAAGTTGGTAAAATTCAATAGAGGACAGTATAACAACATTTGATTGTCATCCGTTAGTGATTGGTTCACCGCTATATGTCCACAGCTAAACCGCAAACTCGTATTAGCCAGATTTTGCGCCTGCTCTTTGGTGGCTACCTACGCCGGTTGTTCTGGTTCTTCTGGGCAGCGCATTCATTATTGTGGTTGGTTGGATTTTTGCCGTCTATGTTTACGCGCCCCTCCCATCAGCATCACGAGCGGATAAGCGGGTGCTGGAATTAGGCTGGAAAACGCCATTCTTACAGGAGATGCCGCAATACATTGAGGTTGCCCAAACCTTACCGTTTGATGGCGTTATTTTTGAAGTCGCTACCCCAGAAGACAGTCGGGGTTTAGGTTGGACACTTTTTGGCAGCACATCGGTAGATAAAACCTTATTGAAAAATGCGGCTGACCAAATTGCTCAAATTCAATGGGGACGACTGACCGACAATTTCCTGCGAATCAACATTTATCCGGCAGATGTAGATTGGTTCGACGATTTTGATACCCTCCTCGACAATTTAGAAACAGCCGCCCGTTTTGCCCATGACATCGGTTTTATGGGCATTATGTTGGATACCGAACAGTACCCTGGCGTGAACCTCTTTAACTATCAGCAGCAAAAATACCGGAACAAATACCGCCTCAAAGCGTATGACGCACAGGCATATTTACACGGTCAACAGGTGATGCAGGCGATCAATCGCGGCTTCCCCGGCGTCACCGTCCTGTATACGTTCGGGCTGACCATCGGCTCACAACCCCAAGCGCCGCGGGATTTAGCCGCCCATCCATATGGACTTTTAATGCCATTTATCGAGGGCATGATTAGCGCGGCTGACGATCAAACCACGTTAGTGGATGCGTTTGAAGGCGCCTATACCTACCGGGATGAACTCCAATTTCTGTATGCCTATAAATTGATTCGCGGTTTCACTCGTGATTTTTATGCGAGAAATCCGCAGCAGTATGGGCGCGTGGTTCGCGCCGGTTTTGGACTATGGCTCGATCATAATGACTGTGATGAATTGGGCTTGCAACCCACTGGCTGCCCACCCGGTTTTACCCCCCAAACCTTTGAGCAGGCGATTCAGTTGGCGCTGCGGTACACGGATCGCTACGTTTGGGTCTATAGTGAGGGGCTGAGTTGGTATACCGGCGAAGGCATTCCCGAAAACTGGAAACCGGCTTTACAGTCATTCTTTCGCTCATAATTTCTAACCTTATCCCGCTTGTCAAATCGAGCGGCCAGCAGTATAACAACCACTTAGAGAAGCAATTCATAGCAGCGGCCAGCATTCATCTCTCATTTTGCTGGCCGCTGCTTGTTGAGTGCGCGATACCGCGCTTGAGGGATTCATGTACGTCGAACAACCCAAATATTTTATTGCCATCGCCGGGAACATTGGCGCGGGCAAAAGCACCCTGACCGGAATGCTGGCCGACACCTTTGGCTGGGAACCCTTTTATGAAGCCAACGCCGAAAACCCCTATCTGGCCGACTTTTATACAGATATGCCGCGCTGGAGTTTTCATTCGCAGGTCTTTTTCCTGGGCAAACGATTGGAACACCATCATCAATTGTTGCAGCACCCCGGCAGCGTGATTCAGGATCGCACCGTTTACGAGGACGCGGAAATTTTTGCCTGTAATCTGTACGAACAGGGGCAGATGTCCGAACGCGATTACGACGCTTACCGGCGGCTGTACGATGCCATCCGCGCTTTTGTCCCCCCACCCCATCTGCTCATTTATTTACAGGCTAATGTGGAGACTCTGCTCAAGCGCATTCATAAACGCGGGCGCGAATTTGAGCGCAGCATCGCGCCGGAATACCTGGAACGTCTCAACCGGTTGTACGAACGCTGGATTGGCAACTGGACTGCTTGCCCGGTGCTGCGAATTGAAACCAACGACATGGATTTCCAGTTTAATCCTGACGATTTTGCTCAGATTCGGAATGCGGTTGAATCGACGTTGATGGTTGAAATACCCTGATATTCACTTTATACGGGTCGCGTTGATGGCCCCTCAAGTGGCTGTCAACGCGCATCACCACTATTCTTTACCGCTCCCCATTTCTCAGCCAATTCCTCAAACAATCCGCCTTCACGCCTTTTTTGGATAATTCTCATAAAAATCACAGCTATTCTATGGACAAACGTACCAAAACATGCTACACTGTTTCAACCTATAGATATGATTCATCTGATGAATAGGGCCTTTTTATGCCCAATCACCTTAACCTCGATTCCGACTTACTGAGCTACATTATCGCCAGCGGTTTTAAACCGGGAGACCGGCTGCCAACCATCAGCGAACTTCAGGCCCCGGATAATCTGGGCATCAGCGTCAGCAAAGTCCGGGAACAACTGGAAGTCGCGCGGGCGTTAGGACTGGTGGAGGTCCGCTCCAAAACCGGGACACGCCTTCGACCCTACAGTTTTACGCCGCCGGTACGGTTGAGCCTGTTTTACGCCCTCGCTAACGATCTGCACTATTTTGAGCAGTTCAGCGCCCTCCGCACCCATCTGGAAGTCGCCTTCTGGAACGAAGCCTGCGCCCGCCTGACCAATGATGACAAAATGCAGCTTCACGCCATCCTCGAAGCGGCCCAGGCCAAACTTAACGATCAGCGCATCCGCATTCCATCCGAGGAACATCGGGCCTTTCATCTGGGCATCTTCAAACGGCTGGAGAATCCATTTGTTCTGGGCCTGCTGGAAGCCTACTGGGATGCTTATGAAGCTGTCGAATTGAGTCATTATGCGGATTACGCTTATCACAAAACGGTTTGGGAGTACCATGAACGCATTCTGGCGGCCATTTGTATGGGTGACTTTGAGGCTGCCAAAACCGCGTTCATTGAACATACACGCCTGCTGCGGCATCAGCCGCGAATGCAGGACTTAGATTCGGCTATCGAAGTTACGAACAAAGTCACCGAATAAATCTCAATGTGTCACGCACAGAAGGCTGTGCAAGGGGAAGTTATGGGTGTATTAGACTTACCGGCTGCATCACCAATCCAGCAGACCGGCGAACCGATTATCAATGATTGTGCTTTTATGGTAGCAACCAAGAATGGCTCCGGCAGTCAAACCTCCAATATGACGCTGGTGCGCGCTTTGTTTAAGATGGGGATTCCGGTTAACGGTAAAAATTTAGTCCCGTCCAACATCAAAGGGCTGCCAACCTGGTATACCATCCGGGCCAGCAAGGATGGTTACACGGCCCGCCGCGCGACCACCGAAATTGTCATTGCCTTTAATGAGATGACAGCGGCGGAAGATATTGCCAGTCTGGCGGCGGGCGGGGTGTGTATTCTGCCGCAGGAGTGGAATTGGGGCCATTCCCGCGAAGACATCACCTATTACGAAGTTCCAGTAAAAGAGCTGATGAAGCCGTTTGACATTCCCAGTGAACGCCGGGAACAGGTCAGCAATATGGTGTAT
>DATALK010000048.1:0-3817 GCA_036261085.1 Phototrophicaceae bacterium
GGCTGCACATCAAATATACAGCGGGAGAAACCGAGACCGAAACCGACGGTTGGGTGCAGACCGGCCACCTGGACATTGCTCCCGAAGTGCGGTTCAGCGCGGTTTCCATCAATACCGAGCTGCCGGACGCGGATTTAGCGAACATCCCCAGCGAAACCCTGCAAACCTTATATGCCCCGCCTGTCATCCCCACCATCAGCGCGGCCATGCGGGAGGTTTACGAACGCGGGCAAGCGCTGGGTAATGACCCGCAAACCGTGACCAAAGTGGGCGACAGTGTGACGGTCAACGCACTCTATCTGAAGGCGCTGCGCCAGCATGGCTATGCGTTGGGGCCATATGATTATTTGGAAGGCACGATTCGGTTTTTTGCGGATGCGCTGGTCGAAGACAGTGCCGCCGCGCGGATTGGATTGACCGCTTTTGGCGTCTTTGACCCCATCTGGGCCAGTCCGAAATGGTGTGATGGCGGGGAAACGCCGCTGGCCTGTGAATACCGACGGCGGCTGCCGAGCATCGCCCTGATCATGTTTGGCCCTAATGATGTGGGGGTGCTGAATTCCGAGCAGTACGAAACGCAAATGCGCCTGCTGGTGGACGAAACCCTGGTGCGGGGCATTATCCCGGTGCTGTCCACCTTTAGCGCCAACCCGGATGCCAAAACCTGGGAACAGGCCGTTCACTTTAACCAGCTTGTGATCGAGATTGCTGCCGACTATGACCTGCCCCTGATGAACCTGTGGGCGGCGGCGCGCAGTCTGCCGGGATATGGCCTGGGCTACGATAACACCCATCTGACCTCCGTCGGGTTAAAAGTGAATCTGGCGACGGGGTACGAGGCTGATTACGGGGTGACACTGCAAAATCTGGTAGCGCTGGTCACTTTGGATGAACTTCGACGAACCGTGATAAACGCTGATTCGTAATAGACTTAAAAAGAAAAGCGTGTGGCGGCCAGCGGGTTGCTGGTTAGTGCTTTGGATGGAATTTGTTTTGAATCCCTAACTGCACAAAACGCGCATCGCTGTATACTTAAAGAGAGGGTTATCTTTTCGTCTGGATTCATTGCAAAAATCGAACCACTCCGGTTCGTACTAAAGGGAAGCTATGGCTCGGATTATCATTCTCGGTACAGCGGCAGCGGTATCGGACGCCAACCACGACAACACCCATTTTCTGCTGGAAGGAGAAAGCGGCCCGGTGTTGATTGACTGCGGTTCCAACCCGCTGGGCAAACTCCAGTCACATGGCATTGACGATAACGCGCTTCAGGATGTCGTCCTCACGCATTTTCATTCCGATCATGTCAGCGGCGTGCCGAACATGCTGATGCACATGTGGCTGACCGGACGCCAGGTGCCGCTGCGCTTTTATGGCATTCATCACTGTGTCAACCGGATGGAAGATATGATGGTGGGCTTTTCCTGGCACGAATGGCCGAATTTCTTCCCAGTCACGTTTCACCGCGTCAGCGAACGCTGGAACGCGCCGGTCATGGAAACGGATGATTTTCGCATAATGGGCTGGCCCGTGCATCACTTCATCCCGACCATCGGCCTGCGGATTGAAAACAAACGCACCGGGAAAGTGCTGGCTTATACCTGTGATACCCAACCGACGGACTCGCTCTATGAATTGGGCAAGGACGCCGACATTCTGATTCACGAGTCCGCCGGGGCGAGTGAAGGCCACAGCAGCGCCCGGCAGGCCGGGGAAACCGCCACGCGCGTGGGGGCCAAATCCCTTTATCTCATCCATTACTGGGTGTGGAATACCGACCCGACGCCCCTGATTGCCGAAGCGCAGGAAACCTATGACGGGCCGGTAATTTTGTGCCAGGATCACGACGTTTACGAGTTTTAACCGGCTAACTGTCCGGCGCGGCCTCGCCGTTGGGGGCCTCCTCCAGCGGTTTGATGGTGGCGTGCAGGAATTGAAAATCGTCACGCGGGGGGATAATTTCGTGAATTTCGACGACCTGGAACTTCAGTCGGCCAATCTGCACGGTGTCCCCGACCTGCGGGCGTTCCGGTTCATTGCGAATGCCGCCGGGGAATTCGCCTCCGACCACTACGTAACTGACTTTGAAAATCATGGCGCGGGCCTCCTTCCTCTGCTGACGGCGGATTATAAACCACTGGTCGTATCGAGATTCTGACGACGGAGTTTAAAACTCAAATCCATCGCCAGGTTGCGCATCATAATATAGCCAGCACCGGTGTCGGATGTACACAGATGCAAAAAATCGTTACTGGCAACCGCATACAGGACGGTGTTATCCTGCGCCGCGACAACGGTAGCAGACCGCTCGCTCTGGTCGAGCAGCGCCATTTCCCCGAACAACTGCCCACGTCCCAGGTACACCATCGTCTGTTTGCTGCCAGTTCCACCTTTCACGCGGACTTCCACTTCACCCTGCGTGATGACGTACATTTTTTCACCCGCCGCACCCTGGTCAAAAACCACCTGATCGGCGTGGTAAACTTCTTTGTGGCTGATGTCCACCAGCCGCTGCAATTGTTCAACACTCAAACCACGAAATAACTCAACACCTTTTAAAATGTCTATCAGTTCCATAAGTAGTAGCGCTGACGGCGACTTCCGCCGCCAGAACGTGCGCTGAACCTCCCTTCTCGGACTCAGTTGGACGCGCTCTGTTACAATTTTATTATAAGCCGAAATCGAAATTTGCGGGCGAAGAGGGAATAGTACAGTAGTCTTCAATATAGATCCATCCTGGTGCAGAAACAGCGCGCTGCTGGAAGTTTGTCATAGAAAAAGGATGATAGTCATCCTGAGATTTTATTTTTAGTTTCTGTTAATTACATCTCATTTAATATTTTGTAGTCAAAGAGCCACTTCGAGTGATAAAGGTAAGATGATGCGCCTTCGCTTCGCGTTTGTGTTCGCGTTAGCCCTGATTATTAGCGTCGGGCTGACACCTTTTGCGGTTCAGGCCGCGCCACCGGGTGTTCCAATCCTGGCATCACCCGCTGATGGGCTGACAACCACCAGTCACACGCTGACGCTCAATTGGAATGCCGTCCCCAATGCCAGCAGCTACGACGCCCAGATCGGCGATACTTCTGACTTTGCCACTGTCTTACGCAGTGTCAGCCGGATCGGCGCGCTGTATTTCGCCATTGGCACCAGCAACGCCCTCCCCGATGGGGTCTATTACTGGCGCGCGCGGGCGAATAACACTGATGGCAGCGGGGAGTGGAGCGAAGTGCGCAGTTTCACCATTTACACGCTGGCGCCGGTGCTGGCATCACCCGCTGATGGGCTGACAACGACCAACCACACGCTGACGATTAACTGGAATGCGGTCAGTGACGCTACCAGTTACGACGCCCAGATCAGCGGCACTTCTGACTTTGCCACTGTCTTACGCAGTGTCAGCCGGATCGGCGCGCTGTATTTCGCCATTGGCACCAGCAACGCCCTCCCCGATGGGGTCTATTACTGGCGCGCGCGAGTCAACACCCTCACTGGCACTGGCCCCTGGAGCGAGATCCGCCGGTTTGCGGTTCAATCGCTGGCGCCGGTGCTGTCATCACCTGCCGACAGCGCGACCATGACCAGTCACACGCTGACGATTAACTGGAATTCGGTCAGCAACGCTACCAGCTACGACGCGCAAATCAGCGGCACTTCTGACTTTGCCACTGTCTTACGCAGTGCCAGCCGGATCGGCGCCTTATATTTCAACATTGGTAGCGCCAACGCCCTTCCTGATGGCATTTATTACTGGCGCGCGCGGGCGAACACCATGACGGATGTTGGCCCCTGGAGCGAAGTGCGCAGTTTCACCATT
>DATALK010000076.1:0-4141 GCA_036261085.1 Phototrophicaceae bacterium
CGCGGCTGGAGACCTGCCCCACCAGCGCTGGGATATCAGGACAAAGCGGCCAAGCCGGGGTTTGACTGGGAAAAAGTGGATGACGTGCTGGCGAAAGTGCGCGAAGAATTAGGGGAAATGTTAGAGGCGGAAACGCCCGAACACCGCGCCGAGGAGTTTGGCGATCTGTTGTTTGTGCTGGTCAATCTGGCGCGCTGGTGGAAAATCGAGCCGGAAACCGCGCTGCGGGAAGCCAACGCCAAGTTCTACCGCCGCTTCCGCTACATCGAAGAAACCGTCGCCAGCACCGGTCACAAGCTGGAAGACCACACCCTCGCCGAACTCGACGCCCTCTGGAACGAGGCCAAAACAAAGGGCTTGTAGGGCGAAAAGCGTAACACCAGGACACAAAGACGCAAGGACGCAGAGGAGCATTCAGAATCGGGCCAGGGGGAGAAGTTTGCTTCCAGCAAGCTGTAACAGTTCGTACTTGCCTTCGGCAGCCCGCTTCGAGCGGGCATTGTTGTTTCAGCCGGATGACTTCCAGCACTTCATAAGTTTCTTCCAGGAAGTACTGCCGCAGCGATAAGTGCGTCTGTTTGCGATCCCAGGGACAGCCTTCCGGCGCGCGCAGATGGGCAATCACTTCCTGAAACTGCTCAAAGCTCGACATTTGGCCCAGCGCCGGGACATACAAGGAGGTCATGTGGCGAATGTGCGGGCTGCGGTCAATTTCGTACAGCGGCAGATTTTCAAGCTGCGCGGTTTCGGTTCCGGCGGCGTGAAGGAGCGTCACCTGAAAATCGTCGGGGTACTGGTTCATCAGCGTCAGTTTAACATCAGCGGCCACGTCGCGGCTGTAGACCTGCCCCACCAGCGCTGGGATATCAGGATTCAGCGCCGGGTGATGCTGCGCCGCTACCGCGATGCCATCCAGAATTTGCAGCCCATCGAGCGCGTCCAGGCCCAGCAGCGCCAGCGTTGGCTCCACGAAGCTGATGCCGCTGACAATTTCGAGCGGAATTCCGGCGGCTTTGGCTTCCTGCTGCAAGCGCGTGACGGTAGACTCGCCCACCAGCGGATCGCCAGGGACGGCGTAGACCACATCGCCCTGGCGCGCGGCGGCCAGCACCCGCCGGACGATTTCGCGGTAGACCGCCTCAAATTGATCGAGGCTCTCGTACAGGCCGTCAAAACTGTGGTACGTTGCCCCTTGCTGCGGCAAATGCGGCACGCAGGGGTGCTGTGACGTGCGCAAATACACGGTCTGGGCCTGCTGCAACACCCGCCATGCGCGGCGCGATAAATCCTCAATATCCCCCGGCCCCAGGCCGACGATGGTTAAAGTCATGAGTGCTGTCTTTCTACTCGGTTAATCAGGGTCATGATAACCGATTTGCTGCCAACTTTTTAGAGCCGCCAGACAACGTTTGAGACTATCCGAATTCTCCGCCGCCACTTCAGGCCGCCAGGGATACAGCGGATGCCGAATAAACTCTAACATTCTCCCGGTGTAGCCAATGCCTTCTTTACGGCCACTTTCGGGACGGGGAACAATATCTTCCCGTAAGGCATTTCGACATTTCTTGGCGAGATTAATCAACGATACTTTAGGATTAGGCTCAAGGTCAGGATTCGTGGGAAGATTTTCAACAGAAATATTTAGGAAACGGGCAAAATGATCCCGATCTGCCAAAATCCAGGCGTCAATCGCCCGTACTGGAATGCGCAATAACATTCCTGCCGCCGGGTTGGGCAAAATCGTCCGCACAAAATCCGGCGCACAGACCGCATCCTGATCGAGATCAAGTACTACCAACCAGTTCGCGCTACGCGCCGCCTCATTGTATTTGGACAATTGGCTTAAGAGATAGGCTTTTCCCTTTAAACCCCGAACATAACCACATTCCCAGCCAACCGAACGGAGAATACTTTTTACAACATATTCATCTGTCGGCCCTTCAACAACAATATGAACTTTTGACCGCGACAAGGCACAATCCTATTCGGGGAAAAGAGCCAATTGAGAAATTTCAGGCGGTTCAGTGCGTGGCAGAACTACGTCTGCCATTGTCAAACCAGCATCAAGTTCTTGCCGAATATCGGGGATTGCCGCGCCAACCTTTACCTCTGTGCCTTCGTGGGTGGTTAACAGCAGCAGCATTTCATCCGCTCCAATTCCCGTATCACCGAGTAATTCCGGGCTGTGCGTGCTAATCAAGACCTGACGAGCGGCAACTTTCATCTGACGTTGAATCCGGTTAATCATCTGTGGCAAATGGCGCACAACGCCGGGATGCAGCGACAATTCCGGTTCTTCCAGCAGCAGCGGGCCATTTCCGACCTGTAACGCCCAAAGAAAACCCATTAATCGCAGTGTGCCATCGGAAAAATCAAACTCATTTTGGAGCGCACCTTTTGGCCGCCAGTGTTGGTAGCGAGCGCGCAGATGGGGCGCGCCCTTGTCATCACGAATCAGTTCCAGGCTGGAAAGCTGCGGTACGGCAATTTTGAGCGCTTTCTCAATTCGGCTTAGTCGTGTTTGCTGGGATTTAGGACTAACAGCCGCGATTTGCTCTAAAAAATCACCGCCATAAGGATCAGCCAGTCGCCCAACAGAGCGTTCAGGATCGCGCACCAATTGGGGAACTAACTGGGAGTAACTGACCGATTGAAAAAAATCCGTCATTCCCCGAAATTCGCGGTTAGCAAAGGTCTGTTCCAGATAGGTCTGACTTAAACGCGCTTCATCATCTTTATCGTTCTCATCAGGACGGCTGACTAAAAGTTCGTTTTCTTTCCAGATTTTTTCTTCGCGGAGGATCGGACGCCCGCGATTATCCTGGTTGAACTCAACTCGATAACGCCAAATAACTTTTTCATTTTCGTTCAGGTCAACATCAATAACCACATTAGTATGCGGATGCCGCGCCGCCAGATTTCGAATCCGCGAAACGCCGCCCCGCCGGTTGACCGCATCCTGAAAACCACCGCCAGGGGTCACAACATCGCGGAGAAAACGAAATACATCGAGGAAATTTGATTTACCGGAAGCATTCGCGCCAACAATAAAAAACCCGGTTTTGCAGTGGCACATCTACGGTTGAGAAGTTGCGCCAATTTTGCAGTTGAATTCGGAAAAAACGCATCTTGGGCTACCTGTAATTCAAACCTTCAGGTTGATTTTACCATAAAGCCGAAGTTTTTATGACTCGGGTGTCCCTATTCCCATCACTTTCAGCCGACGACGGTTAAAGTCATGTTCGGTTCTCCACCAGCTAGAAAGTGACACCTTTGAGAAAGCTCTCACGAACTCTCAATACCTATCAGCTTTTACGAAAAACACCCACTGCATGAGTACAAGTGTAGCAGAACCCAAACGAGGTGAAAGGGATGAATGATGCAACGACTCGGTGTGATTGAAATAATTTTACGGGATCGCTTTGACTTCTTTGCCGAAATCCAGGCGGGCATGAATTTGCGCGCCAAAATTCTGGATATGCTGGCGGCAGCCTTCGCGCTGTTTGCCATTTATGGCGGCGTGATGGGCGCGGCGCACAGTCCACTGCAAGCGGTGAGTTCGTTTATCAAACTGCCGATTTTGTTCCTGGTGACATTGATTATCTGCACGCCATCGCTGCACTTCTTTAATCTGCTGTTTGGCTCGCGGCAGACAATTCAGCAAACTATCGCGCTGGTGCTGACGGCCATTACGACCACCGCCGTGCTGCTGGCGAGCTTCGCGCCCATCACCATGTTCTTTTTGCTGACCACCAGCCAGTATGACTTTTTTAAACTGCTGAACGTCACGTTTTTTGGCATCGCGGGTCTGATGGGCATTATCTTTTTGCGGCAGGGGATTCAGGTCGTGACGGCTTCCGATCACCCGGAAAGTGTGCGAACGCGGCGGCTGATTTTCAGCTTGTGGGTGCTGCTATACGCCTTTGTGGGCAGTCAAATGGCCTGGACACTCAGCCCGTTTATTGGCGAACCGGGCCGCGAGTTTATCCTATTCCGGCAGTTCGGCGGCAATTTTTATTCCGATGTCATAAAAAGCATCAGCCAGTTGTTGTTTGGCATGGGCTTTTAACCAGCGCCAAACTGGCAGCATAATCTGATTTTATAGTTTTGTACGGACACGATCTATCGTGTCCGTACCATA